>JAGWOU010000057.1 GCA_028870815.1 Rhodospirillales bacterium
ATCCCGGAACTCGGTCAGGCCGCGGCATTCCCGAATCAAATCCAGCAGATCGCCATGCGTGCCCTCGGCGGCGTCCTGCCAACGCCCAGCAGCCCCCTTGCCCGTGACGCCGCCGGTCAGGCGGACAAACAAGGACCGCCCCGGCGTGTTATGAACGTCTCCCACCAGCCAATAACGCCCCTCACGCCGCCCGGTGGGCAGATAATACCGGCACACAGCCTCGGCTTGCCGTGCCAGCATCTGTGCCAGCTCGGCCGCCGGCATGGAAAAATCAGGCTTGGGCATCGTTGCCCCTCCATCGCTACAGATTGCCGCAAATCCGGCCTGTCCTCGGTGTTGGATCGAACAGCACAGCCTATCGCCCCGCCCTGCCCACGCGCTACTTCCGAATCGGAAGTGCGCCTTCGCCCTCTCACCGGCACGGGTGACAAGTGGCTGATAGCATCGGCTCTCCGGGGAACTGCGGACATTCATTCCCTTCGGCGCCTGCAGAAAATCGTCCCACGCAAAATGGGCCGTCCTGCTGCCAGGTCCGGCCCATCCGCATTGGTCACGGTTGTTCGTGGATCGTTCCGGGCATGCTTCTACCCGCCCTCCTGCCCGGCGATGTCGGCAAGACAATCCGACAGAAACTCCGTGGTCGAGCAGGCTTTGATGGCATCGGCGGTAATGAACAGCGCCATGCCGCCAAACCCGTCGGCGCGCATCTTTGAACAGGTGAACGCCGTCGTCACGGTGATATAACGCAGTTTGGCGGACCGCCGCACGATGTCCTGAAGAATCACCTCCCACGACACGCCGCTCATATCCAGTTCAACGGATGTATCATCCGCAGCAGCGTTTTTGAGTTTTTCTTCCACATAGCCCCGCACCTGGCTGGCTCTGCCGTGGGCCACGTGCAGCGCCGCGCTGAGTTCGGCGCGATCGACTAAGATCAGATCCGATGGTCCCTGCCAGGAATGCAAATAGGTTCCATCGCCATCCGAGTCCGCATCGAACATATGCGAAAGCAACAACAACTCCAGCTTCGTCATGTCCGCGTTGAGGACGATCTCCGGGATCACGGTCGGTGAAAAATAATCCGCCATGCTGGCCTCCAGAAATGCAAAACCCGGCACGAAGCCGGGTTTGATGGGTTGGGAGTGGGATAAAGACGTTGAAGGAAGAGAGACGAGGCGGCCCGTGGCCGCCTCGGGGAGCGTGGCGATTATTCCGCCGCGATCTCGTGCGGCCCGGGCTGTTCATAATGTTCGGCGGCGGGAAGATCGACTGCCTCAGCGCCCTCGCCGGTCACATCCGCGCTGGCATCAACGGCGGCACCATGCGTGGCCAATGCCGCGGCGTCTGCCGGCATCACTATGGCTTCCACGCCTTTCGTGCGCAGCGGCTCGGGTAGCCAGCCGGTGCCCGCCAGCGCCTGTGCGGCGGCCTCGGCCATGGCGTCCTTCTTGAGCCCTTCCAGCCGTTGCGCGGCCTGCTCGCCCTTAGCTTCGCGTACCGCTTCCAGAATGCGGGCCTTCGTCACCCGGCCGAGGTAATTCTCCACATTCGGCGCCCACCCGGCGGCAGTCAGATCGAGCCCCAGAATTTCCGCCAGCCGCCCGGCATGCGCCAGGGCGCGGGGGCGGCGGTTATAGGCATCATGCGTGGCATTCAACGTTAGTGCCACGCAATGCGCGAACAAGGCCTCGCGGCTGTCGCTGTCGAACCCGGACAGAGCATCCCACAATTCGGCGGCATCTTCGGGCAATTGCGCCGCCCAGCTCTGATGCCGCGCATCGACGCGTTCGGCCAAAGCCGTATCGCCCAAACCCGGCGCCTGGGCCCCGAACATCACGCTCTTTGCCTCGATCTCCAGGCAGGATTCTGCGCCATAGCGATAGAACAACCGCAAGCACAGCGCGTGCAGCAGCGCCAGATAAGCAATGCCGGGCTCATGGCCCAGCGCCTCACGCAGCGCCAGCGTGCGATAAGCGGTGAGTTCCGTCAGCAGGCGGTCAGGCAAGGGCTTGAGCCCATCTTCCTCTTCGGGTTCGGCCTCAGCTTCCGCCCCGCCGCCAATATGCGCGGCGATCACTCTGGAATCCGCGCGGCTGGGATCGGTGCCGTCGGCTGCGCCATACCCATCCTGCCCCTGCGCGCCGCCCTCACCTGCCAAAGCCGCCTCATCGGCTTCTTCAACCGCCAGCGGTTCATCCTCGGGCCGGACATAGCCGCGCTCAACCCGCAGCTTGCCGCTGCCATCGATGCTGACAAAGACGCCCGCCATGGCGATCTCGGCGGGGGCATAGACCGACGGGCGCTGGGTCAACACTTCGATCTCCGCTTCGATCTCGGTGAGCCTTTGGTCCGCCTCGTCGGAGACGTCATCCGTCGCGGCGGCTTCTTCCTCGATCTGCTCCGCCTCGGCCCGCAGTGCCTCGACCTGGGCGATCTCGTCCTCCGTCAGCGGACGGCGCGCGCCCGGAATGCGCCGCAGGCCGTAATTATGGCCATAGGGGAACTCGCTGGCCTGCTCGACCCATTTCCAGCCCTCGGCACGGATGGCATCGGCATCGCGCTCGAGCTTCTCCGCCACCACACGGGCCAGCAGACCGCTATCCTGCAGCCAGCCACCATCATCCTGCTGGAACAGATCGCGCATGATCGCCCCGCCCGCCGCGATATAATCCTCGCCCGCATATTGCGCCCGCTTGTCGCTGGCGCGCACCGCGCCTTCGGTCAGCATCCGGCGGATCTGGTAAGGCTCTTTGTTGTAGGAACGCTGCAGCGCCTCCCACACCTGCTCCTGGCGCTCGTGGTCGGGGCTGACGGAGAAGGCCATCAGTTGGTCGAGGTTCATCTCATCCTCGGCATAAACCTCCAGCAGCCGGGGCGAGACGGCAGCCAGGCGCAGCCGCTGCTTCACCACCGAGACCGCGACAAAAAACACCGCCGCGATCTCCTCCTCGCTCTGCCCTTTCTCGCGCAGCGCCTGGAACGCCCGGAACTGATCCAGCGGATGCAGCGGGGCGCGCTGCACATTCTCCGCCAGGCTGTCTTCCTCGGCGATGCCCTCGGTGCGCACGACGCACGGGATGGGCGCGGTCTTGGCCAGACGCTTTTGCCGTACCAGCAATTCCAGCGCCCGGTAACGCCGCCCGCCGGCGGGGATTTCGAACATGCCGGTCTCGGCACCGGCCTCATCCAACACCGGCCGCACGGTGATGCTCTGCAGCAGCGTGCGCCGGGCGATATCCGCCGCCAGCTCCTCGATCGAGACGCCGGCCTTCACCCGCCGGACATTGGCCTGACTCAGTACCAACCGGTCAAACGGAATATCGCGCGAGGCGCTCAGCGTGATTTTCTGAACGGCTTTCGTGGTTTTACCCATGGGACAAACTCCATGACGGGCGGCCCGGAGCCACTCTCCTGGCCTGCAAACCCATCACAGATTTTCCGCCACCCTCTGCCTCTTAACCGCGACGCGCCCCTGGCCCTGCCCATACAAAAAAAGGCCGTGGACCAAGCCGGTCCACGGCGGAAAGAACACCGATGGCAAAAGAGCGTTCAGGGGATCAGGCGCTCAGCCCACCCGGTCGAGCAGCAGCTTGGCCTTGCCCTCCAGCTCCAGCCGGGCATCCTGATGCGGGCGCGTCCGCGCCAGCGCGGTGATGCCCTGCACGAAATCGAACACGCTCTCCGGCGGGTGGCCTTCCTCCTCCAGCACGGTGGCGATGATCTTCGCCGTCTCGCCTTTGCTGAAGCCGCGCTTGCGCAAGAAGCCTTCACGTTCATCGTCGGCACGCGCGACGATCTGCTCCCGCGCCGCCTTGATGCCCGCGACGAACGGCGCCGGCGAGGAGTTGGCAAAGCGCCGCAATGCCGGGGCGGCTTCCTGGGCAAAGCGCTGGGTCGCAAATTTGCTGTGACGGATGCTGATCTGCTGGAAATCCTCGGCGCCCCAGATGTTGCGGTTGGCGCACACCGCGCGCAGATAAAACGATGCGATGCCCAAGGTCTTCGAGCCGACTTCGCTGTTCCAGCAATAGAACCCCCGAAAGAACAGATCCGGCTCGCCATTGGGCAACCGCCCCGCCTCGATCGGGTGCGTGTCATCGACCAGGAACAAAAACACATCCCTGTCGCTGGCATAGAGCGTGGTGGTCTCCTTCGTCACATCCACATAGGGGTTATGGGTCATACTGGCCCAGTCCAGCACGCCGGGCACCTTCCAGGCGGTGTCGCCGGTACCGTTGCCGGCGATGCGCATCACTGCTGAAACCAGCTCATGGTCCCAGATGCGGCCATAATCCGGGCCGGTGACGGCGCGCAGTTCCACCCGCCCGTCATCGGATTCCAGAGTTTTGACCAGTTCGGCGCGGTGGTTAAGCAGCCCGTGCTGGAGATTGATCCCGGCCAGTGGTGCAGGCAGATCCCGCAAATACCCCGCCGGTGCACCCACCAGCCCACAGAGCTGGCCAAAGCTCCAATGGGTCGGCGCCACTGGCTGGTCTTGCCCCGGTACGATCAGCCCCAGCCGCTCGCCATCGTCACGCCTAGCCTCCACCCGGATCGCCCGGCTCTCCACAGTCCGTGCCTCGGCCCGGTCCGCCCGCGCGCGCACCGCGCCATACAATTCCGGCAGAGACAGAAATCGCTCATCATCGGGCCGCGAGAACCATTCCGACGACACCCGGCCCAGCCTCTCGCCCCGGCTGACATCAACCTTGAACCCCGCCGAGCCAGCCCGGCCCGCGTTTACCCCCATTACCGCCAACCCGGCGGATGCATTGCTTTCCATGGCACATCTCCATGACAGGCTTCGGAAGACACTCTCCCGAACCAAAACCCGTCATGAAAATCCCAGTAGAGCTCTGGCTCTCTGGCTCTGAATCGGAGGCAACAACTGCCACGGCGATCGGCAGCAGAGCTGCTCAATGTCGCTGACTGGCGGTCACGATAGTGGCCATTCGTGAGGCCGCCAAGGCGAACGCTCTGTGATCAAATGCGGCAGCCCCCGCCTCCTGCGCCGAGACGTTGAAGCTGGATAGGAGGACACGGCACCGAACCATAGGAACAAAAGACGCAGCAGTCACCGATTTTCGGTCGAAGCAAAATACCGCATCCCTCGCACTCGTAGAAAAATTGACAGGCGTTGACAGGCATTTCTTCAGTTTTGCGGTAACCGCAGTGTGGGCAGGTGATTTCTGATTGAAGTGTGGTTTGCGCAGACAATATCTTCCTCCTCGCGATCAACTGTAACTGACTCCGGAATATGGTTTTGTTTGCGGGTAAATTGTTTATACATTGTCGATGTCATCAAGAAGCCGCAGCCGTGCGGTACGGCGACACGAGAAATTTCGCAGTGTGTCGGCCAAAGCATGTTCGCTGGACCAGCGAACATGCGCAAACGGTGCCGCCGGGCGGCGACCCGCCATGCCTATCAGCCAGTAGCCTCCATCATTGGCAGGGCCAAATACGGCATCGGCGCCGCGCAAGCGTTGCAGTGCCGTACGAATATCTTTTTCCTCAATGTCTGGAATATCGCTGCCCACCAATACCACGCGCCGGTGTGGGAAGCGCCTGAAAGCGCCCTGCATGCGTATGCCAAGATCGCCTGCCCCCTGGCCAATGCGGGTAAAGCCCGGTGCCGGGAAGCGCGCGTGATGATCGGGCGAGGCCGCGAGAATCAGTTCCGCGCCACGCAACCGCCGCATACGGCGCAGCAGCCGCGCCAATGTAAGGCGTGAAAAATTCAGCGCCGCGCGGTCGCCAATTGTCTGCGCCAAGCGACGCTTACCCACGCCCAAGCGCGGAATACGGGCGAATACAATGACAACCGGGCAGCTCACCGGCGATACCCCTTGGCCAACTTCGCGGCATTCGAGCCAAACAGAAAGCGCATCAATCGCCAGAGGTTGAGAACAGCGCGGCGTCCCCAGCCATCCCGTTCATAGGCGGCGGCGTTGGTGGTTATGACCAGGCTCATCCGCCTCAGCCGCCCGCGCAACCGCGTGGCAAGCACGACATCCTCCATGAGCGGCAGGTCGGGAATGCCACCGATCTCGTCAAGCAGAGCCCGATGGATCAGCAAACCCTGGTCTCCATAGGGCAAGCGCGCGAGCGCGCAGCGCAGAGCGACCCCGGCTTCCAACAATCGGGCGCAGGGGTTACGGCTATTGAAACGAAGTTTGCCATACCAGGCAATGTTAGAAGAAGTACTTGAGCAACACGCTTCAACCACACTGGCCCAGCCGGACGGCAAACGCGAATCTGCGTGCAGCAGCCACAGCCAGCCGGGCGGCGCGGCAACAGCGGCCCGGCGCAACTGCCCGCCACGCCCGGGTGGGCCTGTGATGATTATGGCTCCCGCCGCCGCCGCAATCTCAATGGTGGTGTCCGTACTACCGCCATCAGAGACGATGATGGCGACAATAAGAGTCTGGCCGGCTTCGAGGTCTTGCAACAGAGCGGGTAGATGCGCCGCCGCGTTGAGCGTGGGAATAATAATGGCAACACGAGCGCCCTTCATGGCGCAACCGCCGATATGGTGGGGCGCATCAGGCTTTGCAGTGCCGCGGCGGCATAGAGCGCAAGCAAGCCCAGCAAGATCGACCCGACGGCACGTGCATCTCCCTGCCCCGTGACGAAAGGAAGCAATCCGATTGCCAAGACCGGGGCGACGCTGGTGCGTAGCAGGCGCAAAAGCAAAATCCCGGCGGCAACGCCACATGCCACCGCCAACGGCGTATTGCCAAGGAAATCGAGCAACAGGGCGGCAAATATGCTGTTCAGCCCGCCACCCAGCAACAACACCGGTACCCGGCCGCGCCATAGGTGGTTAGCGCCAAGTACCAGCCGGTCGAAGGCCAGCACCGCGAGTGGTGGAAACAGAATTAACCGCCAGCCGCTGAACACCACCGCCATAGCGAGCATGAAAACAAGCAGTCCATATAACCCAAACCCTTTGAGGCGCCATGGCGGCAGGCTTGGCCGCTGGCCGCTATTGCGTCCGTTCAGAGCTGTATGAGCGGCGTTCAGCAGCGCCACGGCTAATGCTACAGATAGTGGATAGGCATAGCTGTGCATATTGAGCACGACTGGCAGAAGCCCGGCGGAAATAGCCGGCGTGATAGGCGAGCGCAGCAAGGCCAAACCGGCGAGGGAGGACAAAACACTCAGCGCCACGGGCACCAAGCCAAAGCCGAAATGCCGCGCGAGCGCCGTGCCGATGAGCGCTGTAAGCACCGGCGTGAGCAGCAGATGCATCGGCGCTCTGGCCCATGGCCCTGCCGGATTGGTGAACACGCCATAGGCAAGCGCCGCCAGTTCAGGAAAAAGCAAGGGCAGATGTGTCAGCCACGCCAGCGTGGCAATGGACGCCACGAATAGCCCTGCAATGGCCTCGCGCAGTCCTGTTCCCCTCATCCGCGCCGCCAGCGATGCAACCGCTCCAGCCAAACCAGCGCGCCGCGCGGGGCGTGGGCCTGGCGCCATTGCCCGGCCACGGCGCGAATCAGTTCCGCCCGTGTTGGGTAGGGGTAGATCACACCCAGCAATTTCTTAAGCCCCAGCCCATGCTGCATGGCGATGGCAAAGCCGACGAGAACCTCTCCAGCATTGGTTCCCGCGATGGTGACGCCCAGAATTTTATCCGACCCAGCTTTGGTCAGCAGTTTCACGAAGCCATTGGTGTCGGCCTCGGCGATCGCGCGGTCAAGTTCGGATAACGCATAATGTGTCACGTTATATTCTATGTTACGCGCTTTCGCCTCCTGCTCGTTCAAACCAACCCGAGCGATTTCCGGGGTGGTGAAGGTGACTGCCGGAACGGCATGATAGCGCGGCCGCAGCCGCCAGAACGGCGCCAGCAGCGCGTTCAGCGCCGCGAACCCGGCTTGGTAGCCGGCCATATGGGTGAACTGGTAAGGCCCCGCCACGTCGCCGCAGGCAAAGATGTTGGGGTAAAGCGTTTGCAGCTCCTCGTTGGTTTCGATGGTTCCAGCCTTGTCCAGGCCGATGCCCAGCTCCTCAAGCCCGTACCCGCTCACACGCGGTTTGCGACCGATCGCCAGTAGCAGCCGCTCGAACGGAAGATCACGCTCCCCGTCAGGCCCCTGTACGCGTAGCGCGCCAGGCTGGGCAGCGATGGCGCGATGGCCGGCCAGCACCGTAACGCCATGGGCGGACATTTCTGTTTCGATCAGGGCGGAGACATCCTCCTCCTCGCGGCTCATCAGCCGGGGTGCCGCTTCCACCAAGGTTACCGCGCTGCCGAGCTGGGCGAAAGCCTGCGCCATCTCACAGCCAATGGGGCCACCGCCCAATATCACCAACCGGGTGGGCAGCGCCTCGATATCCCACAACGTCTCAGACGTCGCATAGGCGCAGGTTTCCAGACCCGGCAGGCGCGGCACCACGGGGGCGGCGCCTGCCGCGATGATGATGGCGCGGGTGGTGATTTTGTCGCACCCGGCGCGCACCTGCCACGGGCTGTCGATAA
>JAGWOU010000058.1 GCA_028870815.1 Rhodospirillales bacterium
TCGGCGTCTGCGCGCATTGCTACGGCCGCGACCTCGCGCGCGGCACCCCGGTGAACATCGGCGAGGCGGTGGGCGTGATTGCCGCGCAGTCGATCGGCGAGCCGGGCACGCAGCTCACCATGCGCACCTTCCATATCGGTGGCGCGGCACAGCGCGGCGCCGAACAGTCCAGTGTGGAGGCAAGCCACGAGGGCACGGTGACGATGAGGAACCGTAACGTCGTGATGAACAGCCAGGGCACCCCGGTGGTCATGTCGCGCAACTGCGAAATCGTCCTGGTGGACGACAAGCAGCGCGAGCGTGCGCGCTTCCGCGTGCCGTACGGCGCGCGGCTCCTGGTCGACGAGGACCAGCAGGTGGCGCGTGGCCAGAAGCTGGCCGAGTGGGACCCCTACACCCTGCCGATCATCACCGAGCGCGCCGGCAAGGTCGAATATATCGACCTGATCGAGGGCATCACGCTGGTCGAGCGGATGGACGAGGTCACCGGCCTCACCTCCAGGGTGGTGGTCGACTACAAGCAGGCCGCCAAGGGCGTCGACCTGCGCCCGCGGCTGCAGCTCAAGGACGAGAAGGGCGAGGTACTGCGCCTGCCGAACAACACCGACGCGCGCTACTTCCTCTCCCCCGACTCGATCCTCTCGGTCGACAACGGCGCCCAGGTGGCCGCCGGCGACGTGCTGGCGCGCATCCCGCGCGAGGGCAGCAAGACCCGCGACATCACCGGCGGTCTGCCGCGCGTGGCCGAGCTGTTCGAGGCCCGCCGGCCGAAGGACCACGCGGTGATCGCCGAGAACGACGGCCAGGTGGAATTCGGCAAGGACTACAAGGCCAAGCGCCGCATCGTCGTGAAGAACGACGAGACCGGGGAAGAAACCGAGTACCTGATCCAGAAGGGCAAGCACATCTCGGTGCAGGAGGGCGATTTCGTCCGCCGCGGCGATCCGCTGGTCGATGGCCCGCGGGTGCCGCACGACATCCTGAAGGTGCTCGGCGTCGAGGCGCTGTCGGACTACCTGGTGAACGAGATCCAGGACGTCTATCGGCTCCAGGGCGTGAAGATCAACGACAAGCACATCGAGGTGATCGTCCGCCAGATGCTCCAGAAGGTGGAGATCATCGATCCGGGCGACACCACCTACCTGACCGGCGAGCAGGTGGACCGGCTGGAGTTCGAGCAGGTGAACGCCAAGCTGCTGAAGGACGACCGTCCGGCGGTGGCGATGCCGGTGCTGCAGGGCATCACCAAGGCCAGCCTGCAGACGCACAGCTTCATCAGCGCCGCCTCCTTCCAGGAGACGACTCGCGTGCTGACCGAGGCCGCCACGGCCGGCAAGATGGATATGCTGACCGGCCTGAAGGAGAACGTGATCGTCGGGCGCCTGATCCCGGCGGGTACGGGCTCGGTGATGAACCGGCTACGCTCCATTGCCGCTGGGCGGGACCGGCAGACGCTGGGCACCAAGGGCGCCTCCAAGCCGGAGCTGGCCGCCGAGTAAGCTGGCCTTTATATATAGGACGACCAAAACGGCACCTCTGGGTGCCGTTTTGCGTTGGTGGCGTCGTCATTCGCGTTCCCACACCCTGTTATGAGGATTCTGAAAAGCTGCGTTTTTCTTATTGTTCTGCGTTGGAGAATCGCTTGACTTGGGGGGGAGGCGCTTCTAAGGAGAGCGCTCTCGCGGTTCCGGTGCTCCGGGGCTGGGTCGTCTGTAAAAATCTGGCGCGTACGGCGCCGTGCGGAAAGTCTCCGCGCCTAGGCCGTGTGCTGGATAAGCAGTCCCGTAAGGATGGGTTCCATACCTCCTTGCGGTGATTTCTTATGGATGAACCTAACCCCAGCCTAGATATGCGGGTTTTGAACACGAAGCAGGATGAGAAATGCCGACCATTAACCAGTTGATCGCCAAGGGCCGTGAGCCGGCTGCCAAGCGCAACAAGGTGCCGGCCCTGGAGGGCTGCCCCCAGAAGCGTGGCGTTTGCACGCGCGTCTATACGACCACACCGAAGAAGCCGAACTCGGCGCTTCGTAAGGTCGCCAAGGTGCGTTTGACCAATGGTTTCGAGGTGGTGAGCTACATCCCCGGCGAGGGCCATAATCTGCAGGAGCACTCTGTGGTGCTGATCCGCGGTGGCCGCGTGAAGGATCTTCCGGGTGTGCGCTACCACATCCTGCGCGGTGTTCTTGATACGCAGGGCCTGCCGAAGCGCCGCAAGCGCCGCTCGCTCTATGGCGCGAAGCGTCCGAAGTAAGGAGAGGTTGAGATGAGCCGCCGCCGCCGCGCCACGAAGCGCGAAGTTCTGCCGGACGCCAAGTTCGGTGATATCGTGATCAGCCGTTTCATGAACGTGCTGATGTATGACGGCAAGAAATCTGTCGCCGAAGGGATCGTGTACGGTGCCCTCGACGTGCTGAAGAAGCGCGGCGGGCCGAACGCGGACCCTGTGCGTCTGTTCCACGAGGCGCTGGATAATGTGAAGCCGGCCATCGAGGTGCGTTCGCGCCGCGTTGGTGGCGCCACCTATCAGGTTCCCGTCGAAGTTCGCGCTGAGCGCCGTCAGGCGCTGGCGATCCGCTGGATCATCGACTCGGCGCGCAAGCGTGGCGAGCATACGATGGAAGAGCGTCTGTCGAACGAGTTGCAGGATGCGGTTAATAATCGCGGTTCTGCGGTCAAGAAGCGTGAGGACACCCATCGCATGGCCGAAGCCAACAAGGCTTTCAGCCATTACCGCTGGTAATTCTCTGACCATTCCAAGTTTTTAGCCTGCACACGGAGCAGTTAAATGGCCAAAGCTAAATTTGAGCGCAACAAGCCGCACGTTAACATCGGTACCATCGGCCACGTTGACCATGGCAAGACCTCTCTCACCGCCGCCATCACCAAGGTGCTGGCCAAGGCTGGTGGCGCCACCTTCACCGCCTACGACCAGATCGACAAGGCGCCGGAAGAGCGCGCCCGCGGCATCACCATCTCCACCGCCCACGTGGAATATGAGACCGCCAACCGCCACTACGCCCACGTGGACTGCCCCGGCCACGCCGACTATGTGAAGAACATGATCACCGGCGCCGCGCAGATGGACGGCGCGATCCTGGTGTGCTCCGCCGCTGACGGCCCGATGCCGCAGACCCGCGAGCACATCCTGCTCGCCCGCCAGGTCGGCGTGCCGGCTCTGGTCGTGTTCCTGAACAAGATGGATCTGGCTGACCCCGATCTGGTCGAGCTGGTCGAGATGGAAGTGCGCGAGCTGCTCTCCAACTACGGCTTCCCCGGCGACGATATCCCCATCATCAAGGGTTCCGCCGTGTGCGCGCTGGAAGACAAGCAGCCGGAGATCGGCGAGCAGGCCGTTCTGGAGCTGATGGCTGCCGTTGACAGCTACATTCCACAGCCCGAGCGCGCGGTTGACAAGCCCTTCCTGATGCCGGTGGAAGACGTGTTCTCCATCTCCGGCCGCGGCACCGTGGCGACCGGCCGCGTGGAGCGTGGCGTGATCAAGGTGGGTGAGGAAGTTGAGATCGTCGGCTTGCGCGCCACGACCAAGACCACCGTTACCGGCGTTGAAATGTTCCGCAAGCTGCTCGACCAGGGCGAGGCCGGCGACAACATCGGCGCGCTGCTGCGCGGCACCAAGCGTGAGGACATCGAGCGCGGCCAGGTTCTGGCGGCTCCGGGCTCCATCACCCCGCACACCAAGTTCTCCGGCCAGGCCTACATCCTGACCAAGGAAGAAGGTGGCCGTCACACCCCGTTCTTCACCAACTACCGCCCGCAGTTCTACTTCCGTACCACGGACGTGACCGGCGTGGTGAACCTGCCGGAAGGCACGGAGATGGTGATGCCTGGCGACAACGTGACGATCGCCGTTGAGCTGATCGCCCCGATCGCCATGGACGAAGGTCTGCGCTTCGCGATCCGCGAAGGCGGCCGCACCGTTGGTTCGGGCGTCGTCGCCCAGATCACCAAGTAATCTATCGGCCCCTGTATCTGAAGAGTTCGAGTTAAGATGGACAATCAAAACATCCGTATCCGCCTGAAGGCGTATGACCATCGCGTGCTGGACAACAGCACCAAGGACATCGTGAACACGGCGAAGCGCACGGGCGCGCAGGTGCGGGGGCCGATTCCTTTGCCGACCCATATCGAGCGGTTCACCGTGAACCGTTCGCCCCACGTCGATAAGAAGAGCCGCGAGCAGTTCGAGATCCGGACTCATCGCCGCTTGCTGGATATCGTTGACCCGACCCCGCAGACCGTGGACGCGCTGATGAAGCTCGACCTCGCCTCCGGCGTTGAAGTCGAAATTAAGATCTGAGCTTAGGTGGTATTATGCGTACCGGTGTGATCGCAAAGAAGCTGGGGATGACCCGGCTGTTCAAGGAAGACGGCACGCATGTGCCGGTCACGGTGCTGCATCTCGATGAGGTGCGGGTTGTGGCGGCGCGTAACGTTGAGAATGATGGCTACAGCGCTGTTCAGCTCGGCATTGGCAAGGCCAAGGCCAAGAATGTGAGCAAGGCGCAGAAGGGCCACTTCGCCAAGGCGAAGGTGGAGCCGGCAATGAAGCTGGTTGAGTTCCGTGTGGCCGACGATGCCGCGCTGGAGCCCGGCGCCGTGCTGTCCGCCGCCCACTTCACCGTTGGCCAGTTCGTCGATGTTGCTGGCGTGACCAAGGGCAAGGGCTTTGCCGGTGGTATGAAGCGCTGGAACTTCCGTGGTCTTGAGGCGTCTCACGGCGTTTCGATCAGCCATCGTTCCTTGGGCTCCACCGGTAACCGCCAGGATCCCGGCAAGACCTTCAAGAACAAGAAGATGGCCGGTCATCTCGGCCAGGAGCGCGTGACCACGCTGAACCTGAAGGTTGAGGGTGTGGATCTGGAGCGTAACCTCGTGATGCTGCATGGCGCGGTGCCCGGTTCCAAGGGTGGCTACGTGCTGGTGCGCGATGCGGTGAAGAAGGCGCGTCCCGATGACGCCGCTTATCCCGCCGGTCTGAAGGGCTGAAGCCGATGAAGCTGGATGTTGTTGATTTTGATGCGAAGTCCGTTGGCAGCGCCGAGCTGCCGGACGAGCTGTTTGCCGCCGAGCCCCGCGTGGACATCATTGCCCGCGTGATTCACTGGCAGCTGGCCAAGCGCCGCGCCGGCACCCACAAGGTGAAGGGCATGGGCGAGGTTTCCGGCACCACCCGCAAGCCGTACAAGCAGAAGGGCACGGGTAACGCCCGTCAGGGCTCTCTGCGAGCGCCGCAGTTCCGTACTGGTGGCGCCGTGCATGGCCCGGTTGTGCGCGACCATGGCTACTCGCTGAACAAGAAGGTTCGTCGCCTGGGTCTGATCTCCGCCCTGTCCGCCAAGGCCGCTGAAGGCAAACTGGTGGTTCTGGATGGCGTCGCCGACCTGGACAAGACCAAGGACGTCGCCGCCAAGGTGAAGAATTTCGGCTGGTCCTCCGCGCTGATCGTGGATGCGGCGGTTGAGGAGAAGTTCGGCCGTGCTTCCCGCAATGTGAAGGGGCTGGATGTGCTGCCGGTCGTTGGCGCGAATGTCTATGACATCATGCAGCACGACGTTCTGGTGGTCACCAAGGCCGCCGTTGAGGGTCTGAAGGAGCGCCTGGCATGACCGGCACCGTGAAAATTTCCGACGAGCGCATGTACGAGATCGTGCGCGCGCCGCACATCACCGAGAAGGCGACGCTGCTTTCCGAGAAGAACCAGTTTGTCTTCAAGGTGGCTGCCGACGCGACCAAGCCTGAGATCAAGGCGGCCGTCGAGGCGCTGTTCAAGGTGAAGGTGACCAACGTCAATACGCTGATCACCAAGGGCAAGGCCAAGCGGTTCAAGGGCCGTCCGGGTCAGCGCTCAGACGTGAAGAAGGCGTTTGTGACTCTTGCCGAAGGTGAGAGCATCGATTTCACCACCGGTCTCGCCTGAGGTTTTGAGAAATGGCACTGAAACATTTTAATCCGGTCACGGCGAGCCTTCGCGGCACGGTGCTGATCGACCGCGGCGAGCTGTGGAAGGGCAAGCCCGTGAAGGGCCTGACCGAAGGTCAGCATTCCACGGGTGGCCGTAACAATCATGGCCGCATCACCAGCCGTTTCCGCGGCGGCGGACATAAGCAGTCTTATCGTATTGTGGACTTCAAGCGCCGCAAGTTCGATGTGACCGCGACTGTCGAGCGCCTGGAATACGACCCGAACCGCACCGCTTTCATCGCGCTGATCAAGTACGAGGACGGCGAGTTGGCCTATATCCTGGCTCCGCAGCGCCTCAAGGTCGGCGACGCCGTGGTTTCCGGTGCGCGCGTGGACATCAAGCCCGGTAACGCGATGCCGCTCTCCGCTATGCCGGTGGGCACGATCATCCATAATATCGAGCTGAAGGTCGGCGCTGGCGCCAAGCTGGTGCGGTCCGCCGGTACGTTCGCGCAGCTCGTTGGCAAGGATCAGGGCTATGCCCAGATCAAGCTGGGCTCGGGCGAGCTTCGCATCGTCCGCGCCGAGTGCATGGCCACTGTCGGCGCGGTTTCCAATGCTGACCATTCCAACCAGCAGATCGGCAAGGCCGGTCGCTCCCGCTGGCTGGGCCGCAAGCCGCATAACCGCGGCGTGGTCATGAACCCGGTCGACCATCCGCATGGTGGTGGTGAAGGCCGTACCTCCGGTGGCCGCCATCCGGTTACCCCGTGGGGCAAGCCGACCAAGGGCTACAAGACGCGCTCCAACAAGCGCACCGACAATCTCATCATCCGCCGGGCGAAGGGCGGGAAGGGCTAAACGATGTCACGTTCTGTTTGGAAAGGTCCGTTTGTCGACGGATACCTCCTTGGCAAGGCCGAGGCGTCCCGCGCCTCCGGCCGCAACGAGATCATCAAGATCTGGTCGCGCCGTTCCACCATTCTGCCGCAGTTCGTCGGCCTGACCTTCGGTGTCTATAACGGGAAGAAGTTCCTCCCCGTGCAGGTTTCCGAGAATATGGTCGGCCACAAATTCGGTGAATTCTCCCCCACGCGCACCTTTCCGGGGCACGCGGCGGACAAGAAAGCGAAGCGGGGCTAATCATGAGCAAGCCGAAAACCGCGCGTGCGCTGGCTGACCATCAGGCCGAGGCGATCGCCCGTAACATTCGCGTCAGCCCCCGCAAGCTGAACCTGGTCGCGGCTTCCATCCGCAACCTGCCGGCTCAGCGCGCCCTGGCCGACCTCACCTTCTCCAAGCGTCGCATCGCCAAGGCGGTGAAGAAGCTGCTTGAGAGCGCCATTGCCAATGCCGAGAATAACCATCAGCTGGATGTGGACAAGCTGTTTGTCTCCACCGCCGAGGTTGGCCGTGGCATCGTGATGCGCCGCTTCCATGCCCGCGGCCGTGGCCGTTCGGCGATGGTGGAAAAGTGGTTCAGCCATCTGAAGATCGTTGTTGAGGAGCGCGAGGCCGCTGAAAAGCCGAGCCGTGACGCGCGCCCGGGTTTCGGCAAGAAGGCCGGCAAGCCCGTAGCTGAGACGAACGCTGGGGAGGCCGCGTAATATGGGTCACAAGATTAATCCGATCGGCCTGCGCCTCGGCATTACCCGCACCTGGGACAGCCGCTGGTACGCCGACAAAGACTACGCCAAGCTGCTGCATGACGATATCAAGCTGCGCAACCATTTGCGCGGCAAGCTGAGCCAGGCGGGCGTGTCCCGCGTGGTGATCGAGCGCCCGGCCAAGAAGCCGCGCGTGACGATCTACGCCGCCCGCCCGGGTGTCGTCATCGGCAAGAAGGGCCAGGATATCGACAGCCTTCGCAAGGAACTGTCCGGCATGGCCAAGGCTGATGTCGCCCTGAACATCATGGAAATCCGCAAGCCGGAAATCGACGCGACGCTGGTGGCCGAAAACATCGCCCAGCAGCTGGAGCGCCGCGTGGCTTTCCGCCGCGCCATGAAGCGCGCCGTGCAATCCGCCATGCGTCTGGGCGCCCAGGGCATCAAGATCACCTGCTCCGGCCGTTTGGGTGGGGCTGAGATCGCCCGCGTTGAGTGGTACCGTGAAGGCCGCGTGCCGCTGCACACGCTGCGCGCCGACCTGGATTACGGCACCGCCACCGCCAAGACCACCTACGGCACCTGCGGTGTGAAGGTCTGGATCTTCAAGGGTGAGATTCTGGTTCAGGATCCGCTGGCGCAGGATAAGCGCGCGGCCGAACAGGCTCCGCAGCGCTAAGGAATTAATGCCATGATGTCTCCTAAGCGTACCAAGTTCCGCAAGGCGCACAAAGGCCGTATCCACGGCAACGCCAAGGGCAACACGCAGCTGAATTTCGGCGCGTTCGGCCTGAAGGCGCTGGAGCCCGAGCGTATCACCGCCCGGCAGATCGAAGCCGCCCGCCGCGCCATCACCCGCTCCATGAAGCGTGCTGGCCGCGTATGGATCCGCATCTTCCCGGATCTGCCGGTTTCCACGAAGCCTGCCGAAGTGCGTATGGGCTCCGGTAA
>JAGWOU010000059.1 GCA_028870815.1 Rhodospirillales bacterium
CTGTTTCTGGTCGGTGACATCATCGACGGTTGGCGCCTGAAGCGCTCCTGGTTCTGGGACAAGCATCACGACGAAGTGCTGCGGTTGATTTTGAAAGCCGCACGCTCTGGCGCCAATGTTGTGTATGTGCCGGGCAATCATGATGAGATGCTGCGCAAATATATCAGCCTTGGCATAGAGATTTGCGGCGTGAAGCTGCAAATGGAGGCTGAACATACAACCGCCAATGGCAAGCGCCTGCTGATTACCCACGGCGATAATTTCGACAGCGTGGTGCGCCACGCCAAACTGCTCGCCCTTTTGGGGGATTGGGCCTATACGACAGCCCTGGTGGTAAACCGCTACTTCAATGTTGTGCGCACACGCCTTGGCTATCCGTATTGGTCGCTCTCTGCCTGGCTGAAATTGCAGGTGAAGGAGGCGGTGAAAGCGATCGACCGGTTCGAGACCGCCTTGGCGGACGACGCGAAAGCCCGAGGATTTGACGGCGTAGTTTGCGGGCATATCCACCATGCCGAGATGCGCCAGGTGAATGGCGTGATGTATCTGAACGATGGCGACTGGGTGGAAAGCTGCACGGCGCTCGTGGAACATTTCGACGGCCGGCTGGAACTTGTGGATTGGGTGGCACGCCAGAAGCTCTCCATGCTCACCCGTCCGGCACCGAAACTGGGCGCCACGCAGTCTGCCGCGTTGCAGGCCGTGGCAGCAGATTTTGCCGCCTTGCCGAGCGAGAGCGGCGCCGCCAGTGCTATATCAGCAGGAGCCTGATCCCCTGCTCGCATTCGCGGGCCTCTCACGTATTCTCATCGTTACCGACGCCTGGGAGCCTCAGGTGAACGGTGTAGTGAGAACATTGCGCACCATCGCCATCGAAATGCGCGCCATGGGCAAGATTGTGGAAGTGGTAGGGCCAGACAGGTTCAACACCATGCCCATGCCGTCCTACCCTGAGATAAAACTCGCGCTGTTCCCTGGCCGCAAGCTGGCCAAGATTATCGAGGCGTTCCAACCGGACGCGCTGCACGTAGCAACAGAAGGTCCGCTGGGTTTGGCGGCGCGGGCCTATGCGAAGAAAAAAGGACTGCATTTCACGACGGCTTTCCATACGCGCTTCGCGGAATATCTGGAGGCGCGCACGCGTATCCCAGCTCGGCTCACCTATGCCTGGCTGCGGAATTTCCACAATGCCGGGTGCGGCGTGATGGTGGCCACGCAATCCTTGCGTGACGAGTTGGAAGGGCGTGGGTTCAAAAACATCCGCTCTTGGTCTCGAGGGGTGGACTTGGACGCGTTCCATGCCGCGCCACGCGAGATGTGGAATTTGCCTGGCCCGATCTTCGCCTATGTCGGCCGCGTGGCGGTGGAGAAAAACCTGCGCGCCTTTCTCACACTGGATCTGCCCGGCTCCAAGCTGGTGGTGGGCGATGGCCCGCAGCGCAAGGCGTTGCAGAAAGAATTTCCGGGCACGCATTTCGCCGGCGCCCGCCACGGCCTGGATTTGGCAAAAGCCTATGCCGGGGCGGATGTATTCGTGTTTCCCTCCAAAACCGATACGTTTGGGCTGGTAGTGCTGGAAGCGCTCGCCTGCGGTTTGCCAGTGGCGGCCTATCCCGTTACGGGTCCGAAAGACATTCTCGGTGAGGCGCCACTGCCCGTGGGAGCCCTGGATGAGGATTTGCGCAATGCCTGCCTGAAGGCTTTGGAAGTGGACCGCGCGCATTGCCGGCCTTATGCGGAACAATTCTCCTGGCGCGCCTGCGCGGAGCGGTTCATGGATAATCTGGTGCCGGTAAAAGAGATGGCGCAATAAAAAGGCCCCTTACGGGGCCTTTGCTTTTTCAAATCGCCAACAGCAAGCGGCGGGGATCCTCAATGCTTTCCTTCACCCGCACCAGGAAGGAGACAGCCTCGCGGCCATCGATGATGCGGTGATCGTAGGAGACCGCCAGATACATCATCGGGCGGATTTCGATCTTGCCGTCGATCACCACCGGGCGCTCCTGAATTTTGTGCATGCCCAGAATCGCCGATTGTGGCGGGTTGAGGATCGGCGTGCTCATCAGTGAGCCATACACGCCGCCATTGGTGATGGAGAAGGTGCCGCCGGAAAGCTGTTCAAGCTTCAGCGTGCCATCCTTGGCTGCCTTGGCGAAACCGGCGATCTCCGCTTCGATCTCGGCGATGCTCTTGGTCTCCGCGTCGCGGATCACCGGCACTACCAGACCATTCGCACCGCCAACCGCAATGCCCATATTCACGAAATTCCGATAGACAATGTCGTCGCCGTCGATCTCGGCATTCACCGCCGGGAACTCGGCCAGCGCCGCGCAAACAGCTTTTACGAAGAAGCCGTTGAAGCCCAGGCGGATGCCTTTGTGCTTCTTCTCGAATGCCTCGCGATAGGCGCCGCGCAGCGCCATGATGGCGCTCATATCCACCTCGTTGAAGGTGGTGAGCATGGCGGCGGTGTTCTGCGCCTCCTTCAGCCGGTTGGCGATAGTCTTGCGCAGCCGGGTCATCTTCACCCGCTCCTCGCGCACATCATTCGCGCGGGCAGCCTTGGGGGCAGCGGGCGTAGGCGTTGCCGCCGGCTTGTTCACGAAGGCCAGCACGTCACCTTTGGAAATGCGACCATCCTTGGCGGTGCCGGTTACATCTTCGGGGTTCACATTCTTATCCGCCATTATCTTGGCGGCGGCGGGAAGCGCGCCCACACCCGGGCGGGCCACCGGGCCAGGCGCTGCCTGCTGGGCGTTCACGCCGGTCTTCGGCGCGGTCGCCTCGGCGGGTTCTTTCTTGGGCGCAGGCGCGGCGGCGCCTTTGGCATCCACCCTGCCCAGCAAATCGCCTGGGGCAACCTCGGCACCCTCATCCGCGGCGATTTCAGCGATCACCCCGGCTTCCGGCGCATTCACCTCAACGGTGACCTTGTCCGTCTCCAATTCGACAACAGGCTCATCCGCGGCAACAGCCTCGCCAATTTTCTTGATCCAACGAGCAATGGTGGCGGAGGAAACACTTTCGCCAAGCGTGGGAACCTTGATATCGGCGGACATGGAAACTCCTGCTCTCTCTGTCGTGGTGGAGGGTTAAACGCTGAGCGCCTCGTTGACGAGGGCAGCCTGTTCAGCGGTATGCGCCTTGGCAAGGCCCGGTGCGGGCGAGGCCATGGCGGCGCGGCCTACGTAACGGGGGCGCTTGGCGGCGTTATCCAGGCAGGTCAGCACCGCCTCAATCCGCCGGTCCACGAAGGTCCAGGCGCCGTTATTTTCCGGCTCCTCCTGGCACCAGACCACCTCGGCGTTTTTATAGCCTTCGATAGCCGCCTTCAGCGCCTTTGTCGGGAAGGGGTAAAGCTGCTCAACCCGGATGATGGCGACATCCTTGATGTCGCGCTCGCGCCGTTCGGCCAGCAGATCGTAATAGACCTTGCCGGAACACAACACCACGCGCTTCACTTGTTCAGGCTCCACCAGCGCGTCGGTTTCGGGGAGGACGAATTTGAAACAGGTGCCCACGGCGAAGTCGCTCAACGGCGAAACCGCGAGTTTGTGGCGCAACAGGGATTTCGGCGTCATCAGCACCAGCGGTTTGCGGTAATTGCGCTTCATCTGTCGGCGCAGCGCATGGAAATAATTCGCCGGGCTGGTGAGATTGCCAACCACCATGTTGTTCTCGGCGCAAAGCTGGAGGTAACGCTCCAACCGGGCGGAAGAATGTTCCGGCCCCTGGCCCTCCTGGCCATGCGGCAGAAGCATCACCAGGCCACTCATGCGCAGCCATTTGGTTTCGCCGGCGGCAATGAACTGATCGATAATCACCTGCGCGCCATTGGCGAAATCGCCGAACTGCGCTTCCCACAGCACCAGCACGGAAGGGTCCGCCAGGGAGTAGCCATACTCAAACCCCAGCACCCCGGCCTCGGAGAGCAGGGAGTTGAACAGCTCGATACGCGCCTGCCCTTCGCTAATATTGTTCAATGGCACATATTCGTGCTGGTTGGTCTGGTCCACCAGCACCGCATGGCGCTGGGAGAAGGTGCCGCGCTGCACATCCTCACCCGAGAGGCGCACGCGGTGGCCATCCAGCTGCAAGGTGCCGAACGCCAGCGCTTCGCCGGTTGCCCAATCAATTCCCTCGCCGGAATCGAACATCTGCTTCTTGGTTTCCAGCTGCCGGGCAATTTTCGGATTCAACTCGAAATTCCGCGGCGGGGTGTAAAGCGCCTCGCCAACCCGCTGAAGCTGCTCCAGCGGGGCGGCGGTCACGCCATCCAGTTGCTCAACATCGTCGCCTGCTTGTTTCAGCCCGGTCCAATGGCCTTCCAGCCAATCTGCTTTGTTGACCTTGTAGTCCTTGGCGCCCTCGAAGGCGGCCTCCAGCTCATTAAGGTAGGCATTCTGGATGGCCTTCGCTTCCTCGGCTGAAACGGAGCCCTCCTTCGCCAGCTTCTCCGTGTAGAGAACGCGTGTGGTGGGCAAGGCGCGGATGGCCTTGTACATGATCGGCTGGGTGAACGCCGGCTCGTCATTCTCGTTATGGCCGTGGCGACGGTAGCAAACGAGGTCGATCACCACATCGGTCGCGAATTCGCAGCGGAATTCGGCGGCGAGCTGCGCGGCGTAAACCACGGCTTCCGGGTTGTCGCCATTCACGTGCAGAATCGGCGCCTGCACCGATTTGGCGACATCGGTGCAATACATGCCGGAGAAGGCATGCGCGGGCACGGTGGTGAAGCCGATCTGGTTATTGACCACGAGATGCACCGAACCGCCGGTGCGGTAGCCGATGAGCCGGCTCATCGCCAGCGTCTCATACACCAGGCCCTGCCCGGCGAAGGCGGCGTCGCCATGCATCTGGATGGCCATGGCGGACCGGCGGGTATCGTCGCCCGCCATATCCAGCCGGGCGCGGATCTTGCCCACCACCACCGGGTCCACCGCCTCAAGATGCGAGGGGTTGGGCTGTAGGGAGAGATGCACCTGGGTGCCGTTGATGATCACATCCGTCGAGGTGCCCAGGTGATATTTCACATCGCCCGAGCCTTGCACGTCATCTGGCTTGGCGGACGCGCCGCCGAATTCCGAGAACAGCGCCACCAGCGGCTTCTTGACGATGTTGACGAGCGTATTGAGGCGGCCGCGATGAGGCATGCCGATGGCGATTTCGCGCACGCCCTTGCCGGCAGCGGCCTCGATGATCGCGTGCAGGGCGGGAATTGTGCTCTCACCGCCCTCAAGCCCAAAGCGCTTGGTGCCGACGAAACGCTTCTGGCAAAAGGTTTCGAAAGAATCAGCCTGGGTCAGCTGCGTGAGGATTTTCGCCTTGCCCTTCTTGTCATAGGCGGAAAGCCAGGGCGCGCCCTCGATCCGGCGTTGAATCCAGCTTTTCTGTACCGGATCCTGGATATGCATGAACTCGACGCCGATCTCGCCGCAATAGCTCAGGCGCAGTGCCGCCATCACCTCGCGCAGCGTGGCGGTCTCGAAACCCAGCACGCCGTCCAGGAAGATCGGACGATCCATGTCCCCCACTTCGGTGAAGCCGTACGAGGCGGGGTCAAGCTCGGAATGATAGCCTTTCGGCTTCAGCCCCAGCGGGTCGAGCTTCGCCTCCAGATGGCCGCGCACGCGGTAGGCGCGGATGAGCATGAGCGCGCGGATGGAATCCAGCGTTGCCGCATGGGTGTCTGCGGCGGGGGCCACGGCGGGCTTCGCCTGCTTGGGCGCTGCCTCGGCACTGACGGTTTCGAATACGGAAGGGCGTGGCGCCCAGGATGCGCCGGTGGCGTCGGTGAAGATGGCGCGGGTGTCGTCGTCCAAGGCCGCGAACAAGGCCGCGAAATCAGCATCGACAGAGTTAGGCGCCTCTACCCATTTCGCATAGAGCTGCGCGATGAACTGGGCATTTGCCCCATTCATCGCCGTCGCGATCACGTCCACACCGGCCATCTGATCAATCCTCTCCTAAAGCCCGCTGCCTGGCTTTGGGAATCGGCCGGGCAGCGCCATGCAGGACTTCTTTTGCGGCGCATATACGGCAATAGCGTTAGTCTATCGTTACCTTGTCCTTTTGGCTGGGTTGCCCGGCGCGCATGGTTGAAGCCGAGCGGCAGCAAGGGGCATAAAAAAACCCCCAGGTTTTACCAACCTGGGGGCTTTAAAATCAGGCGCTTAGCGCCTTTAGCATGGTGCTGCCCAGCGAGGCTGGGCTGTCCGCCACAAAGATACCCGCTTCCTTCATGGCAGCAATCTTCGCCTGGGCGGTGTCCTTGCCGCCGGAGATCACGGCGCCGGCATGGCCCATGCGGCGGCCCGGAGGTGCGGTGGCACCGGCGATGAAGCCCACAACCGGCTTCTTAATCTTGTGGCGGGCGAGGAACTCCGCGCCGTCGATCTCGGAAGGTCCGCCGATCTCGCCGATCATGATGATCGCCTGGGTTTCGTCGTCATGCAGGAACAGATCCAGCACCTCGATGAAATCCGTGCCCTTCACCGGGTCGCCGCCAATGCCCACGCAGGTAGACTGGCCAAGCCCGGCGGCGGTGGTCTGCGCCACGGCCTCATAAGTAAGGGTGCCGGAGCGGGAGACGATGCCGATGGAGCCGCGCTTGTGGATGTGGCCCGGCATGATGCCGATCTTGCACTCATCCGGGGTGATCACGCCAGGGCAGTTCGGGCCCACCAGGCGGGACTTGGAACCGGAGAGGGCGCGCTTGACCTTCACCATATCCCGCACCGGAATGCCCTCGGTGATGCAGACGATCAGCTCCATACCGGCATCGATGGCTTCCAGAATGGAGTCGGCCGCGAACGGCGGCGGCACATAGATGGCCGAGGCGTTGGCGCCGGTCTTGGCCACGGCCTCACCCACGGTGTTGAACACCGGCAGGTCCAGATGCGTGGTGCCGCCCTTGCCGGGCGTGACACCGCCGACGACCTTGGTGCCGTAGGCCAGCGCCTGCTCTGAGTGGAATGTACCCTGGGCACCGGTGAAGCCCTGGGTGATGACCTTGGTGTTTTTATTGACGAGAACGGCCATTACGCGGCTTCCTTCACGGCTTTGACGATTTTTTCGGCCGCATCGGCCAGGTTGTCGGCGGGGATGATGGGCAGGCCGGACTTGGCCATGATGTCCTTGCCGAGCTGCACATTGGTGCCTTCAAGGCGCACCACCAGCGGCACGGAGAGCGAAACCTCGCGCGCCGCCGCGATCACGCCTTCCGCGATCACGTCGCAGCGCATGATGCCGCCGAAGATGTTGACCAGAATGCCTTCCACGTTCGGATCGGAGAGGATGATCTTGAAGGCCGCGGTCACGCGCTCCTTGGTGGCGCCGCCGCCAACATCCAGGAAGTTCGCGGGCTCGGCGCCGTAGAGCTTGATGATGTCCATGGTCGCCATGGCAAGGCCGGCGCCGTTGACCATGCAGCCGATGGAACCATCCAGCGCCACGTAGGAGAGCGAGTATTTGTTGGCTTCCAGCTCCTTCGGGTCTTCCTCACCCTCGTCGCGCAGCTGCTCGATCTGCGGATGGCGATAGAGGGAGTTGTCGTCGAAGGTCACTTTGGCGTCGAGCGCGTAGATCTCGCCGGAGCCGGTCACGACCAGCGGGTTGATCTCGATGATCGCGATGTCCAGCGCCACGAAGGCGTTGTACATGGCGGTGACGAATTTGGTGAAGGTGCCAACCTGCTTGCCTTCAAGGCCCAGGCCAAAGGCCAGCTTGCGGGCGTGGAAGCCGGAAATGCCGGAGGCCGGGTCAACTGGGGCGCGAAGAATCTTCTCCGGGTGCTTCTCGGCGACTTCCTCAATCTCCATGCCGCCTTCGGTGGAGGCCATGATCACGATCTCGGACACCGAACGGTCGATCAGCAGGGAGAGATACAGCTCGCGCTTGATGTCGCAGCCCGACTCCACATAAACGCGGCGGACCAGGCGGCCGGCCGGGCCGGTCTGCTTGGTGATCAGGGTCTGGCCGATCATCGCGGCGGCGGCGTCACGCACCTCGTCCAGCGACTTGGCCAGGCGCACGCCGCCTTTGCCGTTCGGGTCATCCTTGAACTTGCCGGCGCCACGGCCACCAGCATGGATCTGGGATTTCACCACGTAGATGGGGCCGGGAAGCTTCTTGGCGGCATCCACCGCTTCTTCGGGCGTCCAGGCGACATAGCCGTCCAAAACCGCGACGCCGAAGGACTTCAGCAATTCCTTGCCCTGGTATTCATGTATGTTCATATGGAGTTAGCCTGCCTGATCTTTAAGGTTACAAAGGGGGCGTTGCGGGGCGTGCTACTCTCATTCCCTTGGCCCGGCAAGCAGCATCGTGCACCTTGAGCAATAAAACGGCGAAAAACCGCTCCAGCGCGCATTTTTGCGCCGCACAAAATGGACATTTAGCC
>JAGWOU010000060.1 GCA_028870815.1 Rhodospirillales bacterium
CTATGCAATAGATACCAGGACCGCCCTGGCATCTGGCATACCAAAAACATAGTCGGATCAGTAGGATCTGCAAGCATGCTGATCGATGGCTGGCATGCTCCATCAGCGCGCCCATCAAATACAAATAGTCCCGGCCAGCATAAGATCTGGCCGGGACTATTTTGTGGAAAGAAGATCCACCACCACAGCTGGTGGTAGATCTTAGGTTAGACTAGCCCCCCCGCTTTTCTGCGCGGGGCAGCGTGAGGCCAATCGCCACTGGCATCGCCAGCAGCACCATCGGAAGCTGGACGATGATGCCGGCAATAATCGCCACTGCAAGCGGTTGCTGCATTTGATCGCCGGCACCGCTAACCGCAGCGCCCAGCGGCAGCAGGGCCAGCACCATCGCCACCACGCTCATAAGGATGGGGCGAAGTCGGTTAAGCGCTGCTTCGTGCAATGCCTCACGTCGCGACATTGTAGCGCTCAGCATCTGATATTCAGAGACATAGAATACCGCCATCTCGGTACCGATACCCAGGATCATCACCATACCCATCATCGCGGTGATGTTCAGCTCGATTCCGGTAATCCACAGGCCAACGAACACTGCACTCACAGAGATCACAGAGGTAGCGATGATGATGATCGGCAGCAGCAATTCCTCATAGAGGAAGAGCAACAAGACGACCTCCGCAACCATCGCCGCGGTGAACACCCCGATCATACCGCGCTGTGCCTGCTGTTGCTGCTTAAACTGGCCACCAAGTGTGTACGTCACACCAGGTGGCAACGTTCCAGGCTTATTCAGCAACTTTTGAACATCGGCTGCGGTGCTGCCCAAGTCGCGGCCCGAAACTTCCGCGGTAACCTGAACAATCTGTTGCAGGTTGGCGCGCGTGATCTCTGGCTGGCCCGCGACAAAAACAACCTTCGCCACAGCTTTGAGCGGGAACACCTCGCCGTTCGGAGCCGTGATGGGAAGATTTTCAAGATCGTTCTGCCGCAGCCCTCCGGTATTTGGTGAATTGACCTTGACGCGGATCCCAACATCCCCCGTCTCGCCGATATATTGCGTTACCACGTTACCCTCAAGGTAAGAGTCAACCTGGGTCTGCACGTCATCTTCGGTCATGCCATGGAGAGTCGCGGCGGCAGGATTGACCCGAACTTCCAAAGCGTCACCCGCCGGCACAACACCATTATTGACGGAAGATGGATCAATGCCCTTTACGTTGTTGAGATCGTTGGCAACATCCGTCGCAACATCGCCAAGTATGGCAGGATTCTTTGCGGACAGGTTAATAACGATCGGCTGAGGACGCCCCACCATGTCACCGATCTGGTCGCCCAGAAGTTGGTCCGTTCCGAAGCTCAGGCCAGGAACCTGATTTGTCACCTCGTCGTTAATGGTATCCATCACCTTCCAGATGTTCGGCCGCTTGCTGGGGTCCACAAGGCGGATATAAAAATCGCCCATGTTTGGCTCAATAAGATCGCCACCCAGGCCGGCACCTGTACGCCGAGAGAATGCCGCGACATATTTGTTCGCAGAGAGAATATTCTCCACGGTGTGCAACTGTTTGTTGGTTTCTACCAACGAAGTTCCAGGATTAGTCTGGTAGTTCAACACAAACCCGCCTTCATCCATCTTCGGCAAGAAGCCGGAGCCTGTATGATTCATGGCGATATAGCCGACGCCAAGCAGTAAGAGGACGCCGATCGGCAGAAAGATCGGCCTCTTTAGCGCAGCATCGAGCATTGACGCATGAGCACGCCGCATCGCGCCGGGCTTCTCATGGCTCGGATCGTGCCATTTCTTGAAATCGATCATCGAGCGCGCGAAGATCGGCGCAACGAAGGCGGTCAAGAGATAGGAAACGATCAGCGCCACCGCCATGGTCAGTGACAGGTATTTAAAGAACGCGCCGGTGACACCCGAAAGGAAAGCGAGCGGGATGAAAATAACGATGGTCGCGAGGCTGGAGCCGGTAAGCGGCTTCAGGAACTCCTTCGCCGCCTCCAGCACTGTCGCCTCAGGATTGGCGAGGCCAGGTACGCCGGCACGCCGCGCGATCTGCTCAATCATCACGATAACGTCGTCGATGAGCAAGCCAATCGACGCCGCCAGGCCGCCCAATGTCATCATGTTGAAGGACATGCCAAGCACGTAGAGCACGAGCGTGGTGATCGTTACCGACATAGGCACGATGATCATCGCCACAGCCGTGGCGCGCCAGTTTCGCAGGAAGTACAGAACAACGAGACCGGCCAGGATAAGACCAATGACGATGCCTTCCTGCACCGCCCCAACGGAGGATGCGACAAGCTGCGTCTGATCATACCACTTAACAAGATGTATCGATTTCGGCTGCGTCTTCATGAAATCGGCGAGCATCTTCTGGACCTGATCCTGAAGTGCCACCACGTCAGCCGAAGATTGCTGGTAAATATTGATTTCAACCGAAGGCTTGCCCTGGTCGACAACGAGGGTCCATTGCGGCACTACGCCGTCAGTAACCGTACCAAGATCGGCAAGCCGAACGATCCCATTCTGGGCCGTATGCAACGTGATGTCGCGGATCGACTTGAGACCGGTAAGGCCGTTATTCGCGAACATCAGGTAAAGCAGGTCGTGATCCTGCAAATGCCCGATGCCTTCCAGTACGTTGGCGGAAGTAATCGCATTCTGAACGTCATTAACCGTTAGACCAAAAGCTTTCAGCTGCGCAGGGTTTAGCTTGACCTCAACTTCCCTTTGGTCGCCACCGAGCGTGCCGACATAGGAAATGCCATTGATCCCCATAATCATCGGCGCGATCTGGTATTGCGCGAGCCTCAACAGATCGACCTGAGAGACCGAATCCGATGTCAACGAGTATGAAGAGAACGGCATAATGATGTTTGGCAACATCTGAATGACTTGGTAACTCGTACCCGGCGGCAGATCCGGCAGAGTCTGGGACAACGCGCCCTCAACACCCAGCTGGGCGAACTGCATGTTCGTGCCCCAGGGGAAGTCGACAAAGAGCTCCGTCGAACCGCGCGAAGTTGTCGACTCCACATTCAGCGCATGTGGAATCTGGCGCAGCACCGTTTCAATCGGCGCTGTCACGTCGTAAAGCTGCTGCTGCGCAGGCCGCGTACCAGCATCCACTTCAATACGTATGCGTGGGAAGCTGATGACCGGATAAACGCCATACGGCATTTTGGTGATGGCAAAGACACCCGCAAGAGCGAGCGCCACCGCGAACACCATCAGCGAGCGGCGATGATGTTCAACCCAGGAGACGAAATTCACGTTAGTTTCCCCCTGAACTGGCCGCGCTGGCGTCTTGAGACGATTCGAGAGTAATCGGCGTACCGTCAGTCATCTGATATGCGCCGTCGACGACGAGCGGCATTGACGGATCCAGCGGGCCGGCAATCACGTCTTTATTACCATTGGACTCGAGAACCTTCACCGAGACCTGCTTCGCAACCATCTTGTTAGAGACCATCACGTAAGGCTCTCCGGAATCATCAACCAGCACCGCATGATGGGGTACAAGGTAGCCGTTCACATTCCCAACATCGATGTCCGCGCGGAACATCTCGCCGAGAAGAGAATCGCCTTGCGGAATGCTCACATCAACCGGCACCAGCCCATTGGCGGTGTCAACAAACGAGCCGCGGAAAGACACGCTGCCCTGAACGGAGCTGCCGCCATCGATTGGCGTCAACGTCACCGGGTCCCCGGGCTTAACAGACATCGCGTCGCTTGGCACAACACCAGCAACCAGCATCAACCCGCTTGGCTGAACAATCTGCGCCACAACCGCTCCCTGGGCCACAACGTCCCCCGGGTTTGCCTGAAGCTGTGTGATGATACCGTCAAACGGCGCCGTAATGTCATGCGCGCCCGCAGCACCCTGGCTGCTCAGGGCATCAAAGGTCGCACGTGCGTCGGCCTCGTTCTTCTCGGCCTGCGCCAGATCCTGCTGGGTAGCAAGGTGGCCAGCGACCAGAGAGCGAGTGCGATCAACGACGTTGACGGCAAGATTAAGGGCGGTTTTCGCCTGTTCGTAAGCCGTTTGCGAGGTTGGGCTGGGTGTAAGCTCCACCAGCTTCTCGCCTTTGGTCACGGGCTCACCTGTGCGCACAAAGACGTTGGTCACAGTGGCTTCCACAGGTGCAATCAGCGAGTGCCGGCTTGCGGTATCCGGGCCCACTTGCCCGTAAATGGTGATAAGCTTGGGCAGAGAGCCTTTTGTGAGCGGGGCAAGCTTCGCGGCTACAGCGGGTGTGTCATCCGCAGCGGCGGGGCCGCACATCAGACAGGGAATGCCAAGGGCAAGGGCGTAAAAGGGCAGTCGTTTCATTGGGGCGTCACCTGGTCATGATGCATTGTGTTAGCGGGGGGGATCGGATGTGAGGCAAGCAGCGTATTCGGCAAGCCAACACCCAGCTCGGCGCCAAGAGTAATCTCGTCCGATTGCAGCTGTGTCTTGAAGTTTATGGCACTAAGCTGCTGCTCAAGCACTGTGGTCTGATAATCGACCAAGGAGCGCTGATCGATGCTACCCTGACTATACGCTTGCTCGGCATTATTCGCAGCCGATGCAGCGCCGCCAACGGCATTCGCGGAGTCCTGATAGTCTTTTTGCAAAACTGTAATACGCTTCTGAAGCGCCTGCACGCTGCTATAGGCACCATCGAGCTGCGCCTGGTATTCAGCATAGAGCTGTTCACGCGTCGCCTTGGCGGTCGCAATGCCACCTTGGTTGCGGTTAAAGATCGGCAGGTCGAATGTCGCAGTCGGGCCCAGAGATTTCACGTCAGACGTGTCCTGCCCGTAGCTCGGGCCAAACAGCAGAGACGGAAACTGCATCAGAACCGCTTCACGCAACGACGCCTCGGACGAGCTGTATCCAAGTTGCAAAGCAACTAGGTCTGGCCGGCGCTCAGGCAGAGACGCGACAAGCTCTGGCATGTTGGATGGCAACGGCGCCAATTCAGGTTCAGCGATCGGGAAGCGTGTATTAGGTTCAAGGCCGAGCAGCGCATTGAGCGACTGCCAGTCATCGAGCCTGGCCAGCTCCGCCGTTGCAAGACTGGACTGTGCGGTGGCCACGGCAACTGCCAGCGGCGCCTCTGCGGTCAAATCCAGATTGCCTTGCTGCGTCTGCTGCTGCACGCCGGCAAGCTCGTTATTCAGGAGCGACAGCTCACTCGAGCGATATTCAATTTGCTTTTCGTCGCCATAAACCGTCAAAGCCAGCAGGCGCGCCTTTTCGGCCACCTGCCATTCCTGCCAAAGCAACGAGGCGTTGACGGACTTATAATCATCATGCGCCGCAGCGGAGCGGGCACGATAGGTCACCAGCGCCATGATGTCCTGCGATAGCGACGCCGCATAGGCCGGCGTTGTTGCGCCAGGGCCACTGAGAAGCGCGGCAAAACCGAGTGTCACCTGCGGGTTGGGCAAGGTGGTCGCGGTCAAAAGGTTGCCTCGCGCAACCTCTAGCTTGGCGTGTTCCGACGCCAGATCAGGATCATTCAAAATCGCGAGGATCCCGATTTGATCGATCGTGAGAGGTTGATCCACCGGCAAAACCTGGGCCGGACCCGCCGCGGATGCGGGGATCGTATGGTCTAGCTCGGCGACGCTAGATGCAAGGTTGGGCCGCTCCGTTAGCGGCATTGCGCGGTAAGTCGCGCATCCGGCAAGCGCAAACGCGAGCATCGGCGCCAGCGCGGGTCGGAACATGCGGTGGGTCATCAACGATCCTTCTTCGCTACAGCGCAGCGCCGCCTGTTCGGCAACGCCGCGCTGTTGGTCATATTACTTTGTAGTGGAAGTTATCAATGGTGCAGCCACGCGCCATTTTCACGCCACGCGGCTGCAATCACAGAAGCCCCTCCTTACTCTTCGGGCTGATAAACAATGAGCGCAGCCTCGCCGCCAGCATAGGCGTAAACGCGGTGCGTCACAGGATCAACAGCGCCAGAGTGAGTCGGCTTCGCCGTACCAGTCTTGACTGTGCCAAGAAATTTCTGGTCCTTGATATCGTAGTAATCAAAGCCCGGGATACCACCCTCGAAGGCATAGCCAATGCCAAGCCCATGGTCGGCAATCACGGCGTCAGCGCCGGCCGTCATCTTCAGGTGCTTCTCAACTTCAAGGTTATCCGGGTTGATGAGCAGCATGCCGCCCGTCGTCGTCCCGACCCACAGCACATCGTGCGCACGATCATAGAACATGCCCTTAGTGCCGCCGAAATCGTTCAGCTTCAGGTGATAATTGACGATCGCCGCGATCTTGCCGGTATTCGGATCGATCTTCTCCACATACGCATCGTCCGTGGCATAAATCCAGCCATTGTAAAGGCTGGCAACGTCCGGCCCGGCAACCGGGTTCTTCGGCAGCAGCATGATCTTCTTGATGTACTTCGGATGCGCGCCAGTGGTGTATTCGTCGATCGAATTGTCGTCGTCCATCGCGACATAGAGGCGGCCATTAGCCTTGTCGATGAACGTGCCATCCGGGGAAGTGCCAACAGTATCAACACGGTCAACGATTTGCCAGGTGTTCTTATCGATAACGATAATCTGGTTGGATTTACCCGCACCCGGGCCTTCCGCCTGGGTCTCATAGACATAATTATCATCGAACGTCATCGTGTTCGGTTCGGTGACGGACGGAAAGTTGTGGATCACGGTATTGGTGTCGGTGTTAACCACCGCCATGCCGCCACCATGAAGCGAAACATAAACATCATGGTTGCCCGGGTCATAAGCAACCCAGTCACCGTGACCCGGCTGGCAAGGCAGCGGGATCTTCGCAACTTCCTTGAAGGTAATCGGATTTGCCAGCGCTGTGCCGGTCATCATTCCGCCCAGCAGGGCAACGCCCGTGAGAAGGTTCTTTAAGCGCATACGAATTCTCCCTTTAACGCGATTGGTCGAGTTTAGACGACCGGCGCCTCATGGCGCCGGTCCGTTTGGTTATTACAGCTTACCAAGCAGCACGCCGACTTCAAGAACCCCAACGAACTGGTTGGCCGAATTACCAGATAAGCCGTACCCGGTTCCCGGCTGATAGCCCGCGAGATGCGTAAAGGCCGCGACAGGGCGAATGAAGACGTTCTTCTCCTGCCAAGTCGGGTCGACCTGGATTGCCGTCAGCGTCGTACCGGCGCTAAACGTGCCAGGGTTCGGCGCCGCGCCAAACTGCAACCAGTTGCCGAACAAGTTCTGGTTCGGATCGTTCTTGTCACCCTTCTGATAGGTAACGGAGGGCTGAACTGTAACTGACCACTGCGGGTTAATCTGATAAGTCACATCCATCATGGCCGACACGTTATAATACGTGGTCAGCGGGCGCGGATTGCCGCTGGCGGCCGTCACAGAACTCTTCGGCAGCCACTGATACTCCGCTTCCGGAATAAAGGTCCAAGGCCCTTGAATCCACTGTGCGCCGGCACCAACCAGCGAGCTGTTCTTTTCTAGGAAGCCATTACCAAAGGCCGGATTGCCGGTGTGGCCCAGATTGGTATGAGAGAAGACAATCACATTGTCCGAGCCGTCGGAATTCAGATTATAGGTCAACAGATCGGACAGCACGTTGGTGCGTGCGGTGTGGTACGAGTCGGAAAGCTGTAGGTTAAAGGTCACTGGCCCATAGAACAAATTCAGCTGACCACCATAACCCGGCGTCGCCTGCATGTTGTTCAGGTTGGACACGAAGAAGGTCGGATTCATCCAGTCAAAGCCGATTTCCGTGCCTTCGGTTGAGGCCAGCTCACCGGCGGAAACACTCCAATACTGCGAAGGCTGAACCGTGAACCACCATTTAAAGGTCGGGCTTGGCAGCGGATTGCCACCGGAACCCAGCCGCGCCAGGCCGTTGAAGGCGCCATAATCGCTGGTGATGCCGATGGAAGGCGTCTGCCACGAACCACCCCAATAGGTGAAGTGCAGCCAGCCGGTGGCCTTGTGAATCTGGATTGCCGCCAGACCAATGCTGTATTTCAGATTGCTGCCGATCGTACCTTCATTGCTGAAAACGGTCGGCGACCTGTTGGTCAGCATGGAGGCATAGCCACTAACGCCGCCCATGAAATTCCAGTCGCCGCTAAGCGGGCCCAGGCCGTCCACATGCACGGTCTCGACCGGCATATTCGCACCCTCGCCACCACCGCCAAGGGCAAAGGCGGCCGGCATCAGCGCCAGCTGCCGTTGCCCTTGGCGGTGGTGGCGAGGATGCGAATGGCCATCGTAAACCTCTCTCCTATGCAATAGATACCAGGACCGCCCTGGCATCTGGCATACCAAAAACATAGTCGGATCAGTAGGATCTGCAAGCATGCTGATCGATGGCTGGCATGCTCCATCAGCGCGCCCATCAAATACAAATAGTCCCGGCCAGCATAAGATCTG
>JAGWOU010000506.1 GCA_028870815.1 Rhodospirillales bacterium
TTCGCCGCCTTCGGGCTTGAACACCAGCTCCAGCGTGCCGGGGCCGGGCACCTTGTAATCGGTGGCGCGGTAGATATCGCCATAGGCGTGGCGCCCCACCACAATCGGCTGGGTCCAATGCGGCACCAAACGGGGCACGTTCTTGCAGATGATCGGTTCACGGAAAATGGTGCCGTCCACAATGTTGCGGATGGTCCCGTTCGGGCTCTTCCACATCTTCTTCAGGCCGAATTCCTCCACCCGCGCCTCGTCCGGGGTGATGGTGGCGCATTTCACGGCCACGCCATATTGCTTGGTGGCGTTGGCGGCATCCACGGTCACCTGGTCGTCGGTGGCGTCGCGATGCTCGATCCCGAGGTCAAAATATTTAAGGTCGATGTCCAGATAGGGCAAAATCAGCTTGTCTTTGATGAAACCCCAGATGATCCGGGTCATCTCATCCCCGTCCATCTCCACGACCGGGGTTTTCACTTTGATTTTGCTCATTTCAGACCTCTCGCATCCGCTAGGGTCATGCAATACCACTCTTGCCGCGCCGCACAACCCTGCGGAACCCCCAGCGGACGCATGGACGACCCGCTCCCAAGCCGCTAGGAGGGCAAGACAGCAAGTCTCTGGAGTGAGGATGACATGAGCGGGCGGATTGCCGCGAAAATCGACTGGGCGAGCGACTGGGACCGGGACGCCGCCCTCACCACAGCCAAGCTGCTGCTGGAAATCAAAGCCGTCAATTTCCGCCCGGAGGAGCCATATACGCTCACCTCCGGCTGGAAATCCCCGGTCTATATCGATTGCCGCAAAATCATCTATTTTCCCCGCGCCCGCGCCAAAATCTGCGACCTCGCGGTGGAGAAGATCAGCCGCCACGTTGGATACGAGGCCATCCAGGCCGTGGCCGGCGGCGAGACTGCGGGTATTCCCTTCGCCGCCTGGATCGCCGAGCGCATGAACGCGCCGATGGCCTATGTCCGTAAGAAGCCAAAGGGTTTTGGCAAGAACGCGCTCATCGAGGGCGAGGTGCCGGAAGGGCTGAACACCCTGCTGGTGGAAGACCTCACCACCGATGGCGGTTCCAAGATCCAGTTCTGCAATGCATTGCGGGAAGCCGGCGCCACCTGCAACCACACCTTCGTGGTGTTTTTCTACGGTGTGTTCCCCGGCTCCTTCGAAACGCTGGCGAACATGAACATCTCGCTGCACCATCTCTGCACCTGGTGGGATGTGCTGGAAGCCGCCAGAAGCCAGCCCTACTTCTCTGATTCCGCGCTTTCCGGCGTACGCAAATTCCTGGAAAACCCCATGGCCTGGTCCGCTGCCCATGGCGGGGTCTCTTCCGCCGAGGAAGCGCTGGAATACAAGCTCGGCAAGAAGGGTTGAGCCGTGGCGGATGAGCGGGTGAACCATCTGCTCATCTTCGGGCTGGGCTATGCGGGCCGCGCCATTGCCAAGGCGGCGGTGGAAGCGGGCTGGCATGTCAGCGCCACCACGCGCGGTGAAACCAGG
>JAGWOU010000507.1 GCA_028870815.1 Rhodospirillales bacterium
AGGCTGCTCTGGCATTCTCACCTATCATGCCGTGCAGGCAGCTCGGATACTGGAGGGCAAATGAGCCTTTGGCCCGGCGCGCAAATTCCTGACCTCTCCGGCCAGACGATTGTCGTCACCGGAGCGAATAGCGGCATTGGCTATTATGCCGCGCTGGAATTTGCCCACGCCGGGGCTGAGGTGGTTCTGGCCTGCCGCAGCGCGGAACGCGGAGGCCAAGCTTTGGCTGGGATAGAGAAAATGGCCCCGGGACGGGCCAGGCTGGAAATACTCGACCTCTCTGACCTTGCCTCCGTACATGAATTCGCTGCCCGGTTGAAGGCGCGCGGCGGCAAGATCGACGTATTATTGAACAATGCCGGGGTAATGGCCCCTCCTGCGCGCCAGACCACCGCGCAGGGCTTCGAGTTACAACTGGGTGTGAATTTCCTGGGGCATTTCCTGCTCACCGCGCTGCTGCTGGAACTGGTGATGAAAGCCCCGACACCGCGCATCATCCAGGTATCGTCCATCGCGCATCGCCAAGGCCGAATGGCGTGGGAGGATTTGCAAAGCGAACGCGGTTACAAGGCCTGGAATACCTACCGGCAGAGCAAGCTGGCCATGCTTATCTTCGCGCAGGAGCTGGCGCGGCGTTCGGGGCAAAACGGCTGGGGCGTTCTGTCTCTGGCAGCACATCCAGGCATTGCCGCGACGGAACTGGTGACGAACGGGCCAGGACGGAACAGCAGCATTGCCCTACTGCAAAAGCTGGCGGCGCCTTTCATACAACAGCCTGGCGATGCGGGAGCTTGGCCCTTGATTCTGGCGGGAATCGATCCTGACGCCGTGCAAGGAGCCTATTACGGCCCCCAGGGCTGGCAGGAATGCCGCGGCCGCCCTGGCCCCGGCAAGATTGAGCCGAAAGCCCTGGATGCAAGCGCCGGACAACAGCTTTGGGACATTGCCGAACAACTGACAGGTGTTTTCCTCAAACCCGCCTCATAACCGCGGCGCGCAGCACGGCCAGACGGTCCTGAAAGCTTCTGGGCGCATAAGGGTGTCCCAGATCACGCCGCACAAACGCGGCGGGCGCCCAGGCGGCAAAGGCGCCGCGCGGCGGTTTGGCAGCCAACAGGCTTCTGGCTTCCGTCATTAGAATTTCTGGCGGCGTGCCATCGGCCGGCAGCAATGACCGCTCCTGCCGGGCAAGAAACGGGGCGGCACGCAAAACGCCGGAAATAGTATAGGCAGTGCCGAGATCTTCTATTGCCGCGCTGTCTTTACCCAATAGTTTACCCGCAAGGCGCGCCAATCGCCCACCCGTGCCACGTGCATAAGCAAGAAAAGCCGACAAATCAGGAATCTGCTCATCCGCTTCCGCCTCACGGGCATTGATCAGCGCCAGCAAACCCTCTCGGGGCAGCCTTCCGGCATCAAGCGCATCCGCCAGCGGTGCGGCAAGCTCATGCTCGCGGCGCTGGCCCTGCACCACCTCCCGCCACCATTGCAGGCGGATAAGG
>JAGWOU010000061.1 GCA_028870815.1 Rhodospirillales bacterium
CGACCTCAAGCCCCGCGGCTTCGTCCTCCAGGATGGTAAGGTTGGCTTGCGCGGAGAGCAGCGCCTGGATGGCGTTGCGGTAGAGTTTGCGGTCTGCCTGGGCGCGGGGGCCGCGCACGGCGGGGCCCTTGCCGCGATTGAGCAATTTGAAATGGATGCAGGCGGCGTCTGCCGCTTTTCCCATAAGGCCGTCCAGCGCGTCGATCTCCCGCACCAGATGGCCCTTGCCGATGCCGCCGATGGCGGGGTTGCACGACATCTCCCCCAGCCGGGCCGCGTTTTGCGTGACCAGCAGGGTGCGCGCGCCGTAACGCGCGGAAGCCGCGGCGGCTTCCGTGCCCGCATGGCCGCCGCCGATGATGATGACGTCATAGTCCATGCGCGGGGTTTAGCGAAAACGCGGCGAAAACGCCAAGGGCTTGAGCAAATGGTAAGGTGTCGCGCCGAAGATTTTATAAATCTGGGGGCGGATTCACCTTTCCTAATGGTGTGCGGCGCACTAATTCAACCGCACTCTGCGGGACGCTGTTGTGTGGGCGCTTATGCATTTGAACGGCCCGGACGGGTGCCTATATTTCAAAATGTATTAAAGGAGATTGGTGCGTTGAATGGGGCGGTGAGTGAAGGGCAAGGGCAAACACGTGCGGCGGATGCGCCGGCGCGCCCGGCCGCCACCGATTGCGGTGACCTGCCATTTCTGATCAAGCGCGATGGCACATGGCTGTATAAGGGCTCCCCGATTGCGCGTAAGCCGATGATCTGCTTGTTCTCGACCGTGCTGACGCGTGACGATGGCGGCAAATTCATACTTGAGACACCGGCGGAGCGCGGGCGGATTGAGGTGGAGGACGCGCCGTTTCTGGCGGTGGAGCTGGAATGGAGCGGCAACGGGCGGGATCAACTGCTGTGTTTCCGTACGAATGTGGACCAATGCGTGACAGCGGGGCGTGAGCACCCCATCCGTATTGCCCATGATTTGCTGAGTTGCGAGCCGACGCCGTATCTTCATATCCGTGATGGCAAAGGCAGATATCCGATCGAGGCGCGGATTAACCGCGCGACTTATTACGAGCTGGTGGCGCTGGCCGAGCCCGGCATCGTGCATGGCCGGAAAGTGCTGGGCGTGTGGAGCCAGGGGATGTTCTTCCCGCTGGGGGATATGCCGAGTTGCCGGGATGCCGATTGCGCGTGAGCGAGGCGCCGCCGCATGAGGGCCGGATTGCTGCGCACGGCTTTTCCGCAAGGATTCGCTTATAAAAATTTGCAGGTGGGGCGGTTGCGCGCGGCAGCGGTGCTGGTGGCGCTGGAGCCGGGAAAAGGCGTGTGGCTGACCCGGCGCAGCATGCGCATGCCGTCTCATCCAGGGCAGGTTTCCTTTCCTGGCGGGAAGGTTGAGCCGTTTGATGCCTCGGTTGAGGCAGCGGCATTGCGGGAAGCACAGGAGGAAGTGGGATTGAACCCCGCGCAGGCGGAAGTGCTGGGGCGGATGGATGATTACGTAACCGGCACCGGATTTCATATTGCCCCCGTGGTGGCGCTGGTGCCCGAGAAAGTAGCCCTGCTGCCCGCGACCGAGGAAGTGGAGGAGCTGTTTCTGCTGCCGTTCTCCGTATTGCTGAACCCGGATTACCCCACACCGCGCAAGGCATACGGGCAAACGGGATTGCGGGATTTTTGGGTGTGGCCGCACCCGGACCATGTGATCTGGGGGGCAACGGCGGAGATGCTGCGCCGGGTGGCGATGCGCTTGCGGGGGGTTGAGTGATTAAGCTGTCGGGCATGGAGAAGGTGTGGGCGGCGCTGCCGGAAGCCCGGATGGTGGGCGGTGCGGTGCGCGACATGCTGGCCGGCCGCGAGGTGGCGGATGTGGATTTTGCCTCGCCATTGACGCCCGAGGCGGTGATGGCGCGGGCGAAGGCGTTAGGGTTGAAGGCGGTGGCGACCGGGGCGGAACACGGCACGGTGACGCTGGTGGCGGCCGGGCGCGGCTTTGAGGTGACGACGCTGCGGCGGGACGTGGAGACCGATGGTCGGCATGCGGTTGTGGCCTTTACCGATGACTGGCGGGAGGATGCCGCGCGGCGGGACTTCACCATCAACGCGATGAGCTGCACGCAAGGCGGCGAGGTGTTCGATTATTTCGGCGGCCGGGCGGATTTGGCGGCTGGGATTGTGCGGTTCGTGGGGGATGCGGCGGAGCGGATCGCGGAGGATTATTTAAGGGTTTTGCGGTTTTTCCGGTTCTTTGCGCGTTACGGGCAAGGCGGGCCGGATGATGAGGCGGTGGCGGCGATTGCGGCCGGGCGGAGTGGCTTGCGGCAGCTTTCCGTGGAGCGGGTGTGGAGCGAGGTGAAAAAGATTTTGGCCGCCCCTGCCCCGCTGGCTGCCGTGGAATTGATGGAACAAACCGGCGTGCTGGAAATTGTGCTGCCGGGCGCGGCTGTGGCGCGGCTGGCGGCGCTGCTGGAGCGCGGTGCGCCGGTTGATCCGCTGTTGCGGGTGGCGGCGCTGACGGATGAAGATCTGGCGCTGCGGTTGAGGTTGAGTGGCGCCGAGGCGGCGCTGCTGGAGGCGTGGCGCGGGCCGTTCGTGCTGATGCCTGAGGATGACGATGCGGCGCTGCGGCGGGCGCTGGCGGATGAGGCGCATGACGTGCTGATTGGCCGGGCCTGGTTGCGGGGCGGCGGTGGTGCCGGTTGGGCCAAATTGCGGGCGCGGCTGGCAGAGATGGAGCGGCCGGTGTTTCCGTTGCAGGGGCGCGATTTGGCGGCGCGGGGCGTGAAGCCGGGGCCGGAGATGGGCGAGATGCTGGCCGAAGTGCGGCGCTGGTGGATGGAAGGCGGCTGCGTGGCGGGGAAAGAGGAATGTCTGGCGCGGGTGCGGGCCGCGCTTTCCGGTTTGGGGTGAAGGTTAGACCGCGATGCGGACGCCGAGTTCGACCACGCGGTCCGACGGGATACGGAAGAATTCCGTGGGGGTGAGGGCGTTGCGGGCCATGAACAGAAACAGCCAGCGGCGGATGAAGCGCAGCTTGGGCACGGAGGCCGGGACCACGGTTTCACGGCCAAGGAAGTAGCTGGTCTGCATGGCTTTGAACTCGATGCCCTGGCCGTTGAGGCTTTCGAGCGCGCGCGGAATGTTGGGGCTTTCCATGAAGCCGTAATAGAGCGCCACCTTGTAAATGCCGGGCGAGGCTTCCTCGACCCTTGCCCGCTCGCCGGGGGCTGCCTGGGGACCATCCAGATTGCGGACAGTGACGAAGAACACCTGCTCGTGCAGCACCTTGTTGTGCTTGAGGTTATGCAGCAGCGCGTTGGGCACGAAATCCAGATTGCCGGTCATGAACACGGCGGTGCCGGGCACGCGCACGATGCGCGATTGCGGCAGCCGGGCAAGGAAGGTGGAAAGGGGCAGACTGTCCTGCATCCAGCGCGCCAGGATGAGGGAGCGGCCGCGCCGCCATGTGGTCATGATGAGGATGATGGAAAGGCCGATGGCGAGTGGCACCCAGCCGCCCTCGACGATTTTGAGGGAGTTGGCGGAGAAGAAGGCAAGGTCCACCACCCCGATGAGGCCGAAAACTGAGATGGTGGCGAGGCGGGACCAGCCGAACTGGCGGCGGTAGACAAAGGCGGCGAGCGTATTGTCGCAAAGGAAGGTGCCGGTGACCGCGATGCCATAAGCCGAGGCCAGATTGGCGGAAGAACGGAAGGTGAGCACCAGCAGAAGCACGCCAATGGCGAGGATGGTGTTGATCTGCGGCACGTAGATCTGGCCCTGCTCCGTCTCGCTGGTGTGGCGGATTTCCATGCGTGGCAAGAGGCCGAGCTGCACGCACATGCGCGAGACCGAGAAGGCGCCGGAGATGACGGCCTGGCTGGCGATGACCGTGGCCAGCGTGGCCAGCAGGATGAGCGGAACCTGCAAGACATGCGGGGCGAGCTTGTAGAACGGATTGGTGGCAGTGGCGGGGTTGGCGATGACCAGCGCGCCTTGGCCATAATAATTCAACAACAAACAGGGCAGCAGGAAGAACACCCAAGAAATCCGGATGGGCCGGCGGCCGAAATGACTCATATCCGCATAGAGCGCCTCGGCCCCAGTGACGGCCAGCACCACGGCGCCCAGGACCAGAAAGGCCATGCGGTCGTGCCGGACGATGAAGCTGACCCCGAAATAAGGGTTGAGGGCGACGAAGACGCTGGGGTGATAGATGATCTGGCTGAGGCCGAGCGCGCCGAGGCTGAGGAACCAGACCGCCATGACGGGCCCGAACGCCCGGCCGACGGCGGCGGTGCCATGGCGCTGAATGATGAACAGCCCGGCAATGACGGCGATGGCGATGGGAAGCACAAGCTCGTTCAAATTCGGCGCCACGACCTCTATGCCCTCGACCGCCGAGAGGATGGAGATGGCTGGGGTGATGACGCCATCGCCAAAGAACAGACCGGCGCCGACGATGCCCACCAGCCCGGCGGCGACACGCGTACGCTCGCTGCGGGCGACGCGGCTGGCCAGTGCCATCAGCGAGAGTGTGCCGCCTTCCCCGTTATTGTCCGCCCGCATGATGAAGATAACGTATTTGAGCGTGACGGTGAGGATGAGCGCCCAGGTGATGAGGGAGAGGACGCCGAGAACGTCCTCGGGCACCAGATGCGAGCCGGTGAAATAGGACAGGCAGGTTTGCAGTGCGTAAAGCGGGCTGGTGCCGATATCGCCATAGACCACACCAAGGACGCCGATGAGGGCGGTGAGCCGGAGTTTTTCAGCCGTTCCGTCTTGTTGAACAGGGCTGGAGAGCATCAGACTTTCCTTATCGTCACATCGCAGCCTGTAGCCGTTTGCACGCAGACGGACAAGGCGACCGGGTTTTAGGTGGCGGGCGACGTTTTGGGCAGCAGCAGGTAAAGCTGCCCGGGCTGGCGCATGTTGCCTGCGGTTTCCTCGGCATCCGGCCCGGCGCCGAAGAAAATATCCGCCCGGTTCGCCCCGTGAATGCCGCCGCCGGTGTCTTGCGTGATGGTGAGCAGGTCCATCGGGGTGCCGGTGACGGGATCGGTGGTGGCGACGAAAAGCGGGGCGCCCAGAGGCAGGGCGGATTTGTCAACGGCCGTGGAACGCTGTGCCGTGAGGGGAACGCCGAGCGCGCCTGGTGCGCCCTCATCCTCTGGCAGCGGGCCGAGCGGGCGCAGGTACACGTAGCGGGCGTTCTGCTCCATGACGGATTTGGCTTCCGTGGGGTGGGCCTTCAGCCAGGCGGAGATGGATTGATAGCTGACATCGTCCGGCTGGATGGCGCCCTTCTGTTCCAGCACGCGGCCGATGGGGGTGTAGGGCTGGCCGTTCTGGCCGTCGAACCCGATGCGCAGGATGCGCCCATCCGGCAGGATGATGCGCCCGGAGCCTTGGATTTGCAGCATGAAGGCATCAACCGGGTTGGTGACATAGGCCGTGACGGGGGCCTTGCGGTAGAGGGCGCCGGCATCGATGGCGGAGCGGGGTAAATCTGCCAGTGAGGCCAAGGCAGGTTTGGAATAAAGCGGCACGTTGTAGCCGGGACGCTGATTTTTGGAGCCGGGGACCTCGGGCTCGAAATAACCAGTGATGAGGGCCTGGCCAGGAATGGCGTAGGCGGTGAACCAGCTTTCAAAGAATTGCTGGGCGGCCGGATTGTCGCCTGGGGCGACGGCTTCGGCCGCGGTGCAGGCGGGTTGCCACAGCCCGGCCTCGCCGGCGCGTTCCTGGGCGAGGCCGTTGCCGCCGAGCGGAGCGTCTGGCGGCATGAGCAGGAGGGCCTTGCAGCTGGTGACGAAGCTGGCGAGAGAGGCCGCCGCGTTATTCTGTTGCCAGCCGGGCAATTGGGTGATGGGAAGCTGGCGGCCCGGCGGCGGGTAGGCGCCGGTTTGGGGCTGCTGCGGAAAGGTACAAGCGGCCAGCGCCAGGGCGGAGGCGAAAGCGAGAAGGCGGCGCATGAGACTAACCGCTGCGCGCCGCCGAGAGGCGCCAGGCGGGGTCTTTGCCGTGCAAATCGCGCTCGAAGGTCCAGATGTCGCAGAGGTCGCCCTGTTCGCCGCCGCCGGGAACGGGATTTCCTGACGCATCGAGTTGTTGGGTGACTTGGGCGGAGATGAAACGGATGACGACAGCGGCGAGGTCGCCGGAAATTTGCGCGTCCTCGATTTCGGCCGAGAGAATGGATTTGATTTCCGTGCGCTGGTGGCCGCCGGCTTCGCCGCGGGCGGCGATGGCGGTCGCGAAGGTTTCATACACATGGGGGGTGAGCAGCGATTGCAGCGTGGCGCGGTCGCCATTGGAGAAGGCGGTGACAATGCTGCGGAACGCGGCCTCGGCGCGGGAGAGGAATTCTGGCGGGTCGAATTGCGGGTCGCGGTTTACGATCTGCATCAGGCGCTGGCCGAGAGGCGAATGGGGGTCTGGGATGGAGCGGCCGGGCGCTGAGACTGACAAGGCCTGACCATCAATGACCGGGCCTGCCTGGAAGCCAGGCACCGCGTTTGGTTGAATGGGTGGCTTTTCGAACCCGACGCGCTTGCCCAGGACCGAGCGCAGGCGAAGGACCAGAAAGATCGCGATGCCCGCGAAAATTACCAGGACGACTGGAAAGCCGCCGAGCGATTGGAGTGCGTTACCGGCCACTGTCATCCTCGATTCAGTTCCTAAACTGGCGCAATGTGCCAGGCGATGCAAGCCGGGGCGGATTGCCGGGGCTTGCGAAATTGAAGCAGGCGCCTGTTGGCGCGGGGCGTGACATATGTTGCAATGGGGCGTGCCGGCAAGCCGCTGAAGGAAGTTTCATGTTTCTGCTCCGCCATGGGCAAAGCTATTTCAATCTACATTTTACCGAAACAAAGCGGGACCCGGGCATAGAAGACCCAGAGCTGACCCAGTTGGGCCACGCCCAGGCCCGGGCCGCGGCGGAGGAGCTGGCGGGGGCGGGAATCACGCGGGTGATCGTCTCGCCCTATTCCCGGGCGTTGCAGACGGCGCAGCCGTTCCTGGCGCTGCCGGGGGTGAGCGTGGAGGTGATGCACGAGGTGCGCGAGCGCACAGCGTTCGTCTGCGATATCGGCACGGCGCCGGCGGTGCTTGCGGCACGGTTTCCGCACCACGAATTCGCGCATCTGCCCGAACGCTGGTGGCATGAGGAGACGGAGAGCGAGGCGGAGATTGTCGCCAGGGCGGAGGCGTTCCGGGCCGATATGCGGCGACGCAAGGATGAGCACACGACGCTGCTGGTGAGCCATTGGGGATTCATTTTGGCGCTGACCGGGATTTCCGTTGGAAATGGAGAGTGGATTGAGTTTCACCCCGCCATGGAGCGGCCCGGACGCATAAGCTGGCAGCATTGAGAGAGGGCGTGATGGGGCTGCTGCATGAGGGCGAGGCGCTGGTTTATGAATTGCTGCGCGAAGAGGGCAAAAGCCCGTTTTTGTTGACGGCGGACCATGCCGGGCGGGCGATTCCGCGCGCGTTGGGGGATTTGGGGGTGCCGCGTGCGGAGATGGACCGGCATATCGCCTGGGATATCGGCATTGCGGGGGTGACGCGGCGGCTGAGCGAGGCGCTGGATGCGACGGCGATTTTGCAAAACTATTCGCGCCTGGTGATAGACTGCAACCGGCAGCCGCATGTGTTGAGCGCCTTTCCCGAAGTGAGCGAGACAACCCCTATCCCCGGAAATGAAGGGCTGGCCGAGACGGCGAAGGCCGCGCGGCGGGCGGCGATTTTCGACCCGTATCATGGCGCGATCGGGCGGCTGGTGGTGGAGCGGGCGCGCACGGTTTACGTGGCGATGCACAGCTTCACGCCGGTTTATCTGGCGCAGGCGCGGCCAATGCATGTGGCGGTTTTGTATAATCGTAACCCCAGACTCTCGAAGATTTTGGCGGATTTGCTGCGGGCCGAGGGTGGGCTGGTGGTGGGTGAGAATGCGCCCTACCGCGTGACCGACGAGACCGATTATGGCGTGCCGGTGCATGCCGAACGGAATGGACTGGATTACCTGGAAATCGAGATACGGCAGGATTTGATCGCTGGAGAGGCCGGGCAGGCGGAATGGGCGGGGCTTCTGGCGCGGCTGCTGCCCGAGGCACTGAAGGAATTGGACGCGGGAGCAAAAACGTGAAGGATTTTGGGTTAAGCCGGAATGTGCCCGTGGTGCCGGAGCGTACGGCGCTGCTGGTGATAGACGTGCAGAACTACACCATGGAGAATGGTGGCGAATATGCGGGCATGGACCCGGCGGAGAAGGAGGCGAAATATGGCTTCTTCTTCAAGGAA
>JAGWOU010000062.1 GCA_028870815.1 Rhodospirillales bacterium
TGGATCTCGACACGCTGATCCATGAGGAAGGGGCGGCGCAGGTGGAGATCAACCTGCTGCATGGCGACCCGCTGCACCGTGCGGACCAGGTGTTCCTGTTCAAGCGCACGGTGCGCGAGGTGGCGCTGCGGCATAATATCTATGCCACCTTCATGGCCAAGCCGATGAGCAATGAGCCGGGCAGTGCGATGCATGTGCATCAGAGCATCGTCGATCCGAAGACCGGCAAGAACCTCTTCGCTGGTGCCGACGGTAAGGCCAGCCCCTTGTTCAAGAGCTATCTTGCGGGGCTGCAGAAATATATTCCCGCGACCATGCCGATTTTCGCGCCGAATGTGAATTCCTATCGCCGGCTCACGCGTTTTTCCAACGCGCCGATCAATCTGCAATGGGGCTATGACAACCGCACTTGCGGGTTGCGCGTGCCCTTTGGCGATGCGGCGGCGATGCGCGTGGAAAACCGCGTGCCGGGGGCGGACGCCAATCCCTATCTCGCCTTCGCCGCCACGCTGGCCTGCGGCTATCTCGGCATGATCGAGGAGTTGGAGGCCCCGCCTGAACAAATCGGTTCGGCCTATTCGGGTGAATACACGCTGCCGCGCGAACTTTCCCACGCGCTGGACCTAATGGACGCTTCCAAGCCCATCCGCGATATTTTGGGAGACAAGCTTGTCGATGTTCTGGTGGCGGTGAAACGGCTGGAATACGAAACCTATCTGCGCGTCATTTCCTCCTGGGAGCGCGAGCATCTGCTGCTGAACGTTTAAGCTCCCATGCAGAATAATTATTACCAGGCCACGCGGCGCGTGGATTTTCGCGCGTCCGCGCTGGCGCATGATATCGAAACCGATACGGTTATCGTCGGCGGCGGCATCTCCGGCGTTTCCGCGGCATTGCATCTGGCCGAGCGCGGCCAATCGCCGGTGCTGCTGGAGGCGCAAGAGATCGGCTGGGGTGCCTCGGGCCGCAATGGCGGGCAAGTGCTGCCGGGGTTCAGCGCCTCGATGCACAAACTCTCGAATCTTATCGGTCCAGGCGATGCGAGGAAACTTTGGAACATGTCGGTGGAGGCGGTGGAGCTGCTGCACGCTCGTATCCAGCGCCACGCCATCCCGTGCGATCTGCATCACGGCTATCTGCACGCGGCACTTAAGCCGCGCCAAGTGCGGGCGCTGCAACAGGATCAGGAGGAACTGGCAAAACTCGGCGCGCCTGTGGGCCGCCTGCTGCAAGGTGCCGAGCTTCGCGCCCGGCTCGATTCCCCGCGCTATATCGCGGCACTTGAGGACAAGCTCGCCGGTCATGTGCATCCGCTCAACTACACGCTGGGGCTGGCGCGGGCGGCGCAGGAAGCGGGAGTCCGCATCTTCGAGCACACAAAGGTGGAGAAAATCGAATCCGGTTCCACCATCACCTTGCATGCGGGCGCGCATAAAATCCGCACGAAATTCCTTATCATCGCTGGCGGCGCCTATTTGAACGGCTTGGAGGCGAAGCTCTCCGGCTATGTCATGCCCGTCGGCACCTACGTCATGGCCACAGAGCCGAGAGCGGACGTTCCCGCCCTCATCCCCGGCAACGAGGCCGTGGCGGACACCAATTTCGTGCTGGATTACTTCCGCCGTTCGGCCGATGACCGCCTGCTGTTTGGTGGCCGGGTTTCCTACTCGAAATTGCCGCCGCCCAATCTTGGTGCCGCCATGCTCGCCCGCGCTGTCGCGGTGTTTCCGCAGCTCAAAGGTGCCAAGGCGGAATTCGCTTGGGGCGGATTCGTGGACATCACCCGCAACCGCGCCCCGCATTTTGGCCGCCTGGCACCCAACATTCTTTTCTTGCAAGGTTTCTCCGGCCACGGCCTCGCGCTGACTGGGCTGGCGGGCAAGCTGGCGGCCGAGGTTGTGGCCGGGCAGTCGGAACGGTTTGACGTGTTTACCCGCATTCCCCATGCGCGGTTCCCCGGCGGCGCGCTGCTGCGTACCCCGGCGCTGCTGCTCGCGACCACTTGGTTTCGCTTGCGCGACATGTTGTGACTTTGCCTTTTCGCGTGGCGGGTGCAGAGTGCCCGTCATCGCTCCTACTCAATGAGGCGCCCGCCTATGTCGGTTCGCAAATTCCTGCTCCCGGTCAACAGCACGGCCTCGGCTGAGGCGGCACTCCAGGCGGGGCTTCTGCTGGCCCGGATGTGGAATGCGCATCTTGAGGTTCTGCATGTCCAGTCGGACACGCGCGAGATCGCTCCGTTTGCGGGGGAGGGGCTGTCCGGTGCCTTGATCGAGGACATGATGACCGCCACGGAGCGCGAGGGCGGCGTCCGCACCCGGGAGCTTCAGGAGATGTTCCTCAGTGCCACGCAGACCGCTGGCGTGCAGGTGGGTGCCGCCCATCGCGGCGCCAGCGAGCCGAGCGCCTGTTTCACTACCCTCGTCGGGCGGGAGGAGCAGCTGGTGGCCCATAAGGCGCGCCTCGCGGACCTTACCATCGTGCCCCATCCGCTGGCCGGAGAGGATGTGGCGGCGGCCGAGGCGCTGCATGCGGTGCTGTTCGATTCCGGGCGGCCGGTTTTGCTGGCGCCGGTGGTGCCGCCCGCCAGCATCGGCAAGCGAATCGCAATCGCCTGGAACGGCACCGCCTACGCGGCTTCTGCGCTGGCTTCGGTCATGCCTTTCGTCCGGCAGGCGCAGGCGGTGCGGATTCTCGTCTCTGAGGATTACAACCGCCCCGGCCCCGGCGGGCAGGAGGTGCGGGAATACATCTCGCATCACGGCGTGGAGGCCGACCTTGCCACCTTCAGCGCCATCGACAAGAATACCGGCGCCGGCATGCTGGCCGCGGCGCAGGAATTCGGAGCGGATCTAATGTCCATGGGCGCCTATTCCACCGCCTCGCGTCTGCGGCAGCTCATTTTGGGCGGCACCACGCGGCATGTTCTGGAAAACGCACAGATCTCGGTGCTGATGAACCGTTAAGCCTCTAATTGCAGCCAAATGAAACGGCTGCGCACCAGGGGTGAAGAAATGTAACCCCCGGGGTTGTTACAATTGAGATCGCGCCTTCCCTATGTCATTTGAGTGGAAGTGCCTGAGGGCAGAAATCGGCGAGTCCAGTCAGATGCAGGAGAAACACGCATGAAATCAATCACTTTCCGCGGCGCGGCGGGCATTGGCGCCCTATTGGGCGCAACGGCCCTGGTTGCGGTCAGCGTCCTGCCGGCGCATGCCGCCGACCCATCTCTCGACGCCACGAAGGCCGTGCAGCAGAATTTCACCCCGGTGCCGGATTTTTCCGGTCTGGTGAAGCAGATCATGCCGGCGGTCGTCTCGGTGGACGTGAAACTGAAGATCGACAACACGTCGGATAACGACAGCGACGACAACCAAGCCCAAAATGGTCTGCCGCCGGGCTTCCCGCAAATCCCCGGTTTCCCGCCCGGCTTTCCGTTCGGCTTCGGCCAACCGCAACAGCCTCAAGCCGTGGAGGCCAAGGGCTCCGGCTTCATCATCAATGCCAACGGCACTATCGTCACCAATAATCATGTGGTGAAAGGGGCCAAAACGGTCACCGTCACCCTCGCGGATGGTGATAATTTCCCGGCCAAGATCATCGGCACCGACCCCAAAACCGATCTCGCGGTTCTTAAAATTGACGCCGGCAAGCCCTTGCCGTTTGTCGAGCTGGGTGATTCCAAGGATGTCCAGGTCGGCCAATGGGTCATCGCCATGGGCAATCCGTTCGGGCTGGGCAACACCGTCACCGCTGGCATCGTCTCAGCACTGGGGCGCGATATCGGCGACGGGCCTTACGACCGTTTCATCCAGACGGACGCGCCGATCAACGAAGGTAATTCCGGCGGCCCGCTGTTGAACCAGAAGGGCCAGGTGATCGGCGTGAATACTGCCATCCTCTCGCCCACCGGCGGGTCGGTCGGCATAGGTTTCGCCATCACTTCGGATATGGTGAAGCGCGTGGTCACGCAGCTTATCGCCCATGGCAAGGTCACGCGTGGCTTCCTCGGCGTCTCCGCGCAGATGATCTCCCCGCAGATGGCGCAGGCACTCAAACTGCCGGGCGCTAACGCCAATAAGGATGGCGCGCTTATTGCCGCGGTGGCGCCCAACAGCCCGGCGGCGAAAGCCGGGCTGAAGCCGGGGGATGTGATCACCGCCGTCAACGGCCAAACGGTGAAGACGCCTGGCGACCTCGCCGCTGACATCGCGGATATTGACCCGTCCAGCAAGGCGGATATCACCTATCTGCAAGACGGCGCCAAGAAGGACGTCTCCGTGGCGGTGGCGGAAATGCCGAACAACCCGGATGCCAGCTTCCAGGAAGGCAGCCAGGGTGGCAACAGCCAGCAATCAACCTCGCATGGCGCGTTGGGCCTCACCTTGGCACCGCTTACGACTGACCTGCGCAACCAGCTTAACCTGCCCCAGGATGCCACGGGCGCGGTGATTGTGGACGTGAAGCCGAACTCCCTCGCTGATCAGGCAGGGTTGCAGCAGGGCGATTTGCTGGTGGGCGTGGGGCCCACCAATATCACCAGCCCGGATGAAGCTGTGGCGGCCATTGAGGCCGCGCGTAAATCCGGCGCCGGGGCCGTGGCGCTGCGGATCGTCCGCCAGGGCCAAGCGCTGTTCGTCGGCATTGGCCTTAGCGGCAATAATGCCGGCGGGAACTAATTAACTGTTTGATTAAACCGTCGTCCTATTCCACAAGGGCGGCGGTTCACCCCAGCAATCGGCCAATCACCCGGGCGGTGTAATCCACCACCGGGATGATCTTGCCATAATTTATCCGCGTCGGCCCTATCACGCCGATCGCCCCCACAATCCGGTCCTGCGCGTTGCGCGCCGGGGCCACGATCATCGAAACCCCTGCGGTGCCGAACAGGCCCGATTCGGCGCCGATGAAAATGCGCACCCCGTCGGATTCCTCGGCCAGGTCGAGCAGCTTCAGCAACGTCTCCTCTGTCTCCAGCCGTTCGAACAGAGCCTGGATGGCGCTCAGCTTCTCAAGCTGGTCGATATCCTCCAACAGCCGCCCCTGACCGCGCACAATCAGCGACCCGGAACGCCCGTCAGAGCCCCAGGTGGCGAGCCCGGCCTCCACAACCGCACTGGTCAGCTCATCCAGCGCCGAACGGTCCGCGGCCAGCTCCGCATCCACCCTCCGGCGCAATTCACTTAAGGTCAGCCCGGAAAGCTGCGCGTTCAGAAAATTGCTGGCCTGCTGCAAGGCGCTGGGCGGCAGGCCGGGTGGGGTTTCGATGATCCGGTTTTCCACCTGCCCATCGGCGGAAACCAGCACCACCAGCGCCCGGCCGGGGGAAAGCGGCACGAATTCGATATGCTTCACGGGCCCGTCGCCCTTTGGCGCCAGCACCAGCCCGGCGGCGGCGGACAGGCCCGAGAGCAGCGAGGAGGCCTGGGCTAGTGTCTCCTGCATAGACCGGCCGGAGCGGACGAGGGCGAGGTTGATATGCGCCCGCTCCTCCTCGGAAAGCTCCCCAAATTGCAGCAGCCCGTCCACGAACAGCCGCAGGCCCCGGTCTGTCGGCAGCCGCCCGGCGGAGGTATGCGGAGAGAACAGCAGCCCGGCATCAGTCAAATCCGCCATCACGTTACGGATGGTGGCGGGCGAGAGCCGTTGCGGCAGCAGGCGGGAGAGGGTGCGGCTGCCCACGGGCTCGCCGGTTTCCACATATTGCTCCACAATTTCCCGCAGTACGGCGGCGGAGCGTATGTCGAGCCCTGGTGGCAGGCGGGGCAAAGCGGGTTTTGGTCTATGGTCCATTGGGCGATGCTCGGATAATAGCACGGCAGAGAAGAATGAAGGAGTATTGACTATGCGGCCCTCCGGCAGAGAGTTCAACGCGCTGCGTCCGATTTCCATCGAAACCGGGTTTTCCCATCATGCCGAGGGTTCCGCGCTGATCCGCATGGGCGGGACGGAGGTGTTGTGCACCGCCAGCGTGGAAGGCCGGGTGCCGCCCTTCATGCGTGGCCAAGGCGAGGGCTGGATCACCGCCGAATACGGCATGCTGCCCCGGGCCACGCATACGCGCGGCGACCGCGAGGCCGCGCGCGGCAAGCAATCCGGCCGCACCCAGGAAATCCAGCGGCTCATCGGCCGTAGCCTGCGCGCCGTGGTGGACCGCAAGGCGATGGGCGAAATCACGGTCACGCTGGATTGCGACGTGCTGAACGCCGATGGCGGCACGCGCTGCGCCTCCATCACCGGCGCCTATGTGGCGATGGTGCTGGCCTTCCGGAAGCTGCGCGAGACCAACGTGATTAAATCCATGCCGATGCTGGGGCAGGTGGCGGCGGTCTCCTGCGGCATCTTCCAGAGCAACCCGGTGCTGGACCTGGATTACGCCGAGGATTCCGGCGCCGACGCGGATGCGAATTTCATCCTCACCGCCGCCGGGGGCATTGTTGAAATTCAGGCGACGGCGGAGAAATCCACCTTCGACGAACGCGCCTTCAACGCCTTGCTTGGCCTGGCGCGCAAGGGTACCTCGGAATTATTCGTTGCGCAGAAAGCCGCGTTGAGCTGATGAATATCGGGCTGATCGTCGCGGCGGGCAGGGGATACAGACTCGGCGGGCCGTTGCCGAAGCAATATCTGCCTTTGGCGGGCCGGCCCATTTTGCGCCACACCATCCAGGCTTTGGCCCGGCATCCGGAAATCGACGCGGTGCAAGTGCTCATCCACCCGGATGACCAGGCGCTGTATGATGATGCCACCGCCGGGTTGGAAAAACTGCTGGGGGTGCGCTTCGGCGGCAAGGAGCGGCAGGATTCCGTCCGGCTGGGGCTGGAGGCGATTGGCGCGTTGAAGCCCGAAACCGTGCTGATCCACGACGCGGTGCGGCCCTTCATCGCGCCGGAAACGATTTCGGCCGTGCTGGAGGTGCTGAAACGGGGCTCCGCCGCGATTGTCGGCGTACCGCTTGCTGATACGCTGAAGCGCGTTGAGGATGGGGTGGTGGCCAGCACGGTGAGCCGTGCCGGGCTATGGCGGGCGCAAACCCCGCAGGGTTTCCGTTATAAGAACATTCTGCAAGCCCACCGGCATGCGGTGCGCACCGCGCCGGGGACGGATTTCACCGACGACGCAATGATCGCCGAACATGCCGGGTTGCGGGTGGAAATGGTCCAGGGCTCAGAGGATAATTTCAAGATCACCACCGCCGCTGACCTGGCCCGGGCGGAAGCATTACTGCAAGGCTGAACAACCCGAAAGGAAACCAAATGGCGCGCAAATCATTGTTTCTGGTTCCGGTTCTCACCGGGCTGGCGCTGCCCGCCGCGGCACAGACGGCTTTAACGCTGAACGCCAGCGGCACCGCCCAGGCGGCACCCGACGAAGCGGTGGCGAACTTCAACGCCCAGGCCGTGATGCCGGATGCCGCCAGCGCGCAAGCCACGGTGAATCAGAGCGTGACCAACGCCCTGACCGAGGCGAAAAACGTACCGGGTGTGGTGGTGACCACGGGTGGCTACAACACCTATGCCACCACGCAGGATAGCCAGAAGCCGCAGTACACGGCTGAGCAGAGTTTTACCCTCACTCAGCCAGCCGCAGGCGGTGTGCCGGACAAGGCGTTCACCAGCCTTCTGGCGAAATTGCAGGCTGATGGATTGCTATTGAATGGGCTGAGCGGCGGGCTCTCTCAAGCTGGGCAAAACAAGGCGCAACGCGCGGCCATAGATGACGCGCTGGTGCAATTGCGCACCGAGGCGGATGGCATCGCGGCGACTTTGCACAAGAAAGTGGGCGCGTTGAAAACACTGAATGTGGATGCCGGCGGCGGGCCCACGCCGCCGATGCCGCGCATGATGATGATGGCTGCCGCAGCCCCGGCGCCGCAATCCGCCCCGGACAAGATAACGGTGACGGCGAATGTTTCCGCCGTGATCGAGCTTGATGGGACGCCGTAAGCTGCCGGAGGGGTTCGAGGATTTTTACAAAAGCCTCCAGTTTTCCTTAAGCTGAGTGAGGACGCTCCGCAGCGAAATGGCCGTTAGGAATCTCCGCGCCAGGAAAAACTGCCCGGCTTAAACTTCTTTGCCTTGGGAATTAAACCATATGATTCGGCCCTTGGTCGGGAGTCCATATTCTCCGTCCGAATCAACATCCACCAGATTTTGGGAGTCGTTTATTATCTTGGCGAAAACCATTTTCTGCCCGGTGGTGCTGCCAACCGTGCCGGGATATCCTCCCACCATAATATTCTTGTACC
>JAGWOU010000063.1 GCA_028870815.1 Rhodospirillales bacterium
CTGAAAGCCCGCGCCTGCCATTTCTGAATGACCTGTTCCGGATCGAGAGCCGCTATCGGAAACTCGTAGCCGGATTTCGCCTTGTCGTGATGCTGCTGATCCATGCGATGTCCCTCCGCAGAGCGCGCAGTATAACCCGGCCACCACGAAATTTGAGAGAAATCTATGATTCAAGCGAAAGTTTAACGAAACGCGCCGTGCGAAAGGGCTTGTGTCTATGAAATCATTCCGCGAACGGTCTCCAGCCTGTCCGCTTCCTCGGCGGGTTTGTCCGTCCGCAGCCGCAGGATACGCGGAAACCGCAGAGCGATACCGGATTTATGCCGGGAGGAAAGCTGTGCGGCATCAAATCCCAACTCGAACACAAGCGATTTTTCAACCTCCCGCACCGGGCCGAAGCGGTTAATGGTGTGGTTTCGTACCCAGCGGTCGATGAAGTTCAACTCCTCATCCGTATAGCCGGAATAGGCTTTTGCCACCGGCACCAACTCGCCTTCCTCGGTCCAAACACCGAAGGTATAGTCTGAGTAAAACGACGAGCGTTTGCCATGGCCGCGTTGGGCATACATCAGCACCGCGTCCAAGTTTAACGGGGCGCGCTTCCATTTCCACCACAACCCCTTTGGCCGTCCGGCCACATAGGGCGCGTCGCCGCGTTTTAGCATCAGCCCTTCGCTATGTTCATCCCGTGCCGCCTCGCGCAATGCCGCGAGATCATGGATGCTGCCGAAGCCGATCAACGGCGAAAGCTGCATACGCGCTGGCTGGGTGCGGGCAAACCATGCCTCCAACCTAGCGCGCCGTGCATCGAAGCCAAGCGAGCGGATATCCTCGGCCCCCTCGAACAACATGTCATAAAGCATGATCCCGGCTGGAAACTCCCGCTGCATCGCCGCCGTGGTGGATTTACGGTTGAGCCGCTGCTGAAGCTCGGAAAAGGGCGCCACCACCCCGCCGCGGATCACCAGTAATTCGCCATCCAGCACGGCATGGAAATCAATCGCCGCAAGAATATCCGGGAACGCGGCGGAGATATCCTCAGCGGCGCGGGAGTAAAGCCGCGTCTCCTGCCCGGTCGCGACAATCTGCACACGAATGCCGTCGAATTTCTGTTCGGCGCGAAAGGCGCTCCAATCTACCTTTTCAAGATCCGGCGGCTCGACCGGGTGCGCCAGCATCACCGGGCGGAACACCGGCGCCTCGCCTGGCGTTGGGCGCTCGCCATTACCCTCCAGCCAAGCAAACAGCCCGGCATAAGGCGGCTGCAAGCCGTGCCAGATTTCCTCAATCTCGTTCACGTCCACCAGCCCCATCTCGGCCAGGGCCAGCTTGGCCAGCCGCAGCGAGGCCCCAACACGCAAACCCCCGGTAAGCAGCTTCACCAAGGCAAGACGGGTCGAGGGATCGGAGCGGTCCAGCCAATTCTCGATCAGCCCCGGAATCTCGCTCCGCTTAGCGGCGCGCAAGGCGTCGATCACCTCCGGTAGAGCCGGCGGATCATCGCCCTGCGCCGGCCAGATGAGCGCGATGGTCTCCGCCAGATCGCCCACGAAATCATAAGACAAATCGAACAATTCAGAATCGACCCGTCTCGCCGTCAATTCTCGCAGCGTCGCGGATTTCGCCCCCGGAAAATCCAGCGCACCCGCGATGGCGGCCAGGGCAAGCCCGCGCTCAGGGTCCGGCTCGGTGGTGAAACAGGCGCGCAGCAGAGAGATTTTGGCATTGCGGCCGGGCGCGAAAAGCAGTCGCTCCAATAGCTCCGCAAACGCTCTCATTCCTCTTCACCATAGCCGATGAGCGAGAGGGCCCGGGCGCGGATTTGCATCAACGTGCAGGCGCGGATCAGCGCCTCCTCGGCCCCATGCGTCACCCAGATTTCCGGGGCCTGCGTTTCCTTTATCGTTGCCAGCAGATCGTCCCAATCGGCATGGTCGGAGATGATCAACGGCAATTCGATCCCTGACGCCTTGGCGCGCTGGCGAATGCGCATCCACCCCGAGGCCTGCGCCACAACCGGGTCTTCCAGCCGCTGCCCCCAGCGCTCGCCCACCGCGGATGGCGGAGCCAGCACCATCGCACCCTTCAACTGCGCCTTCTGCGCCGCCGTGGCGGGGCGCAGATCTCCCAGCTTCACACCCAGCTTTTCATAAAGCGCGCAGAGATTGGCATGGGCGCCGTGCAGGTAAACCGGCGCGTCATACCCGGCTTCGCGCAGCATCGCGATCAGCCGCTGAGATTTACCAAGCGAATAAGCACCCACCACATGCGTCCGCTCAGGGAACAACGCATGGGATTTGAGAAGTCTCCCGATCTCCCCTGCGGGCGATGGATGACGGAACACCGGCAGGCCGAACGTAGCTTCCGTTACGAACACATCGCAGCGCACGGGCTCAAACGGTGCGCAGGTTGGGTCCGGCTGGCGCTTATAATCGCCGGAGACCACGGCTCGGCTGCCCCGGTGCTCCATCACCACCTGCGCCGAACCCAGCACATGCCCGGCGGGGACGAGCCTCACGGTAACATCATTCAGTTTCAGCGCTTCATGATAAGCCAGAGACTGCAACGCGCTCCCGGCCCGCTCCTCGCCCATGCGGGCGCGCATGATGGCGAGCGTTTCAGGCGTGGCGAGCACCTGGGCATGGCCGGGGCGGGCATGGTCTGAATGGCCATGGGTAATCACGGCACGCGGCACGGCGCGCAGCGGGTCGATGTAAAAATCGCCCGGCACGCAATAAAGCCCCGATGGCGTGGGTTTCAGCCAGGTTTCGGGGTGCGGATGCATGGCCGGTATATGGAACAAAGCATGAAAACACCATATGGTACGGCATGGCCCGGCTGCCAGAGATTTTCGAGCGTTGGTTTGACGCCAAAAACTGGCGGCTGCGGGCGCATCAAGCTGAAATGCTGCACGCCGCCGAGGCTGGCGAGGATGCGCTGCTGGTTGCCCCCACCGGTGCGGGCAAAACGCTGGCGGGGTTTTTACCCAGCCTCATTGCCCTGGCGGCGCAGCCAAGCGGCAAGCTGCATACGCTTTATGTAAGTCCGCTGAAGGCGCTGGGCACGGATATCGCCCGCAATCTGCAAACGCCCGTGGCGGAGATGGGGCTCCCCATCACCATCGAAACCCGCAGCGGCGACACGCCGAGCAACCGCCGCGCCCGGCAGAAGGAAATTCCTCCAAACATCCTACTCACCACGCCGGAATCGCTACTCTTGTTGCTGAGCCAGGAAAATAGCGCGGATTATTTTAGCGCGCTGGCTTGCGTGGTGGTGGACGAGATACACGCACTGGCGGGCACCAAGCGCGGGGACCAACTGGCTTTGTGCGTTTCCAGGCTGCGCGCCCTCTCGCAAACCCGGGTGGTGGGGCTTTCCGCCACCGTGGCGCACCCTGAGGCGATGCGCCGCTTCGTGGGGCCAAGAACCCGGCTGGTGCTGGCTGAGGACGGTGCGCCGCCTGAGGTGAAAATGGCGCTGCCGGAAACGGAAATTCCCTGGTCTGGCCATATGGGGCTGAAGGCCGCGCAAATGGTGCTGGCGCAAGTGGAAAAAGCCGGCATGAGCATTGTGTTTGTGAACACCCGCGCCCAGGCGGAACTGCTTTTCGCGGAAATTTGGAAACATAATGAGAAGAACCTGCCCATCGCCATCCACCATGGCAGTTTGGATATCGCCCAGCGCCGCAAGGTGGAGGCGACAATGGCCGAAGGAAGGTTGCGGGCCGTTATCGCCACCTCCTCGCTTGATCTCGGCATCGACTGGGGCGGGGTGGACCAGGTGTTGCAGATCGGCGCGCCAAAGGGCGTCTCACGCCTGTTGCAGCGGTTAGGCCGGGCAAACCACCGGCTGAACGAACCCTCCCGTGCCATTCTGGTGCCAGCCAACCGGTTCGAGGTGCTGGAATGCGAGGCGGCGATGCAGGGCGTCCGGGAAAAAGCGCTGGATGGCGACCCGCCCCGCCCCGGCGGGCTGGATGTGCTGGCCCAGCATATTCTGGGCATGGCCTGCACTGGACGGTTTCTGCCCGATGACCTGTACCGGGAAGTAATTTCCGCCGCGCCCTATGCGGATTTGCCGCGCCAGGATTTCGACGATGTGCTGCGCTTTGTGGAGGATGGCGGTTACGCCCTGGCGGCCTATGAGCGCTACCGCAAGCTGTTTCGGGATGCGGAGGGCTATGTATATCCGGCCAATGCCAAAGTGACGCAGCAATTCCGCATGAATATCGGCACCATCGTGGAAGCGCCGATGATCAAAATACGGCTGCTGGGGCGGCGCGGCGGGTTTGGCATGGGGTTGGGCGAAATCGAGGAGTATTTCGTCAACCAACTGGTGCCAGGGGACAGCTTCATCTTCTCCGGAAGATTGTTGAAATTCATCAGATTGCGGGAGACTTTTGTCGAAGTTGTGGAAGCTCCGGGCAAGGAGCCGAAAGTGCCCGCCTATGCCGGGGCGCGCATGCCGCTGACCACGAACCTCGCCAGCCGGGTGCGTGCCATATTGCACGACCCGGTGTGCTGGGGCGCGTTTCCTGCCGAGGTGCAAGAATGGCTGGCCTTGCAGAAGCGCCGCTCCCGCCTGCCCGGACCGGAAGGGCTGCTGGTGGAGACATTCCCCCGCAATGGCCGCTGGTTCATGGTGGTGTATGCCTTTGAGGGGCGCAATGCGCACCAGACTTTGGGGCTGCTGCTGACCAAGCGCATGGAGCGGGCGGGGTTTGCGCCGATCGGGTTTGTCGCCACCGACTATGTGCTCGCTACTTGGTCCGCCTACCGGCCGGAGAAGATCGACCAGCTTTTCCAAGAGGATATGCTGGGTGACGATCTGGAGGAATGGATGGAGACGAGTTCTCTGCTCCGCCGCTCTTTCCGGCAAGTGGCGGTGATCGCGGGGCTGATCCCGCGCCAGTTGCCCGGTGCCGAGAAAAACCGGCGGCAGGTGACGGTGAATTCCGACCTGATCTACGACGTGCTGCGCAAGCACCAGCCGGACCATATTCTCATCCGCGCCACGCGGGCTGACGCGGCGCATGGGTTGATCGACCTCTCCCGGATTGCCGCCTTGCTGGCCCGGGCCAAGGGGCGGATTACGCATATGGAACTCTCTCGCGTTTCGCCTTTGGCGGTGCCGGTGCTGCTGGAAATCGGCCGGGAACAGGTGGCTGGCGAGGCTGAGGACGCGCTGCTGGCCGAGACCGAGGCGTTAATTGCCGAGGCCACGGCGGAGAACGAATTTCGTCACAATTTTTCACATGGTCCTAAGGGGCAGAATATGCTCTTTCAGCGCTCATGACCGCTGCCCCCATCCATTTCCGCAATGAACGGCTAATGCTCGACCCCTCAGGCGCCGCGTTCTGGCCTGCCAAACGGGTGCTCATCGTCGCGGACCTGCATTTCGAGAAATCCACCGCCTTTGCCGCCCAGGGCGCGCTGCTGCCGCCCTACGACACGCGCGCCGCGCTTGAGCGTCTGACGCGGCTGGTGCGGCTGTACCGGCCCGCGAAGCTGATCGCGTTGGGGGATTCCTTTCATGATGGCAAGGGCCCGGCGCGGTTGGCAAAGGATGACCGGGCGCGGATCGAGGCGATGGCGCGGGAGGCGCAGATTATCTGGGTGGCGGGCAACCATGATGCCACCCCGCATGATCTGCCCGGCCAATGCGTGGCTGAGCACCGCGAGGGCCCGTTCGTGTTCCGGCATCAGGCGGAACCTCGGCTGGGGCTCAGAGACATCGAGATTTCCGGGCATTTCCACCCCAAGGCCAGCATCGAATCCCGAGCCAAGCGGATTTCCCGCCCCTGCTTCGTTTCCGACGGGGCAAGCCGGCTGATCCTGCCCGCCTTCGGCAGCTTCACCGGCGGGCTGGACGTGCGCGACCCCGCGATCGCCAAGCTGTTCCCACGCGGCTTGCGAGTGTTCCTGCTCGGCCAGGAGCAGCTTTATTCCTTCGCGCTGGAACAGCTGGGGCGGTTGGCCGAAGTGGCTTAACACCGTGGCGCGGCTTGTCTGGTTCCGCAACGACCTGCGGCTGGCCGATAACCCGGCCTTGCACGCGGCGGCGGAAAGCGGCGAGGATGTGCTGCTGCTCTACATTCTGGATGAACGCGCCGGGGCGGCGAGCCGCTGGTGGCTGCATTATTCGCTATCGGCGCTGGGTGAGGACATCGCGGCGCGAGGCGGGCAGCTTGTTTTGCGCCGGGGAGAGCCGGTGGAGATCATCGCCGGGCTGGTGAGGGAGCACGGCATTACCGGCGTGCACGCGGCGCGGGCCTATGAGCCGTTCTGGCGCGAGACCGACCGCAAGCTGGATGCGGCGCTGAAAAAGCTGGATTGCGGGCTGCACCGGCATCTTTCCACCTCGCTGTTTCCGCCGGAGCGCATAACCACCAAAACAGGTGGGCTGTACGGGGTATTCACACCGTTTTCAAAAGCCTGCCTGGAGGCTGGGGTGCCGGAAGACGCCCTGCCCGCGCCCAGGGCCTTGAAAAGCACAAGGGCGAAGAGCGATGCGCTGAAGGATTGGGGGCTGCTGCCCACCAAGCCGGATTGGGCGGGGGGCATGCGCGCCGAATGGACCCCCGGAGAAGCAGGCGCGCGGGCGCGTTTAGAGGCGTTTCTGGCCGGGCCGGTGAAGCATTATGCCACGGCGCGGGATGTGCCTGGCGTAGAGGGTACGTCCAGGCTCTCGCCCCACGCGCATTTTGGCGAAATCTCGCCCCGCCATGTGTGGCACAAGGCAAATGCGGCGGGGAATGGCAAGGGAGTGGAAACCTTCCTGAAGGAGCTGCTCTGGCGGGAATTCTCGATCAATCTGCTGTGGCAGCACCGGGATATTCGGGAAAAGCCGATCCGCGAGGAGTTTGGTGCGTTTGCCTGGAATGAACGCAAGGGGCATCTGGCGGCGTGGCAGAAGGGGCAAACGGGCATTCCCATTGTTGATGCTGGAATGCGGGAACTTTGGCAGACGGGCTGGATGCATAACCGGGTGCGGATGATCTGCGCCTCCTACCTCGTGAAACATCTACTGATACCATGGCAGAAAGGCGAAGCCTGGTTCTGGGACTGTCTGTGCGAGGCCGATGAGGCGGCGAATGGCGCTTCCTGGCAATGGGTGGCGGGGTGCGGCGCGGATGCCGCACCTTATTTCCGCGTGTTCAACCCCGTATTGCAGGGTAAAAAGTTCGATCCAGACGGCGCTTACGTGCGCCGCTATGTGCCGGAGTTGAAAAAACTGCCGGATGCGCATCTCCACGCGCCGTGGGAAGCGCCGGAAGAAATACTGAAAGCGGCCGGAATAACGCTGGGCCAAGCCTACCCGCGCCCGCTGGTGCTGCCCGCCGTTGGCAGGCAGGCGGCGCTGGAAGCCTATGCAAATCTCAAAGGTGAGCAAAGCATCGATTAGAACGCGCCGCTCTTGCCCCGGCATAGCCGCCAGCCCATCTTAAACATTGTAATGAATACCAATATGCAAGCGAGCCCAGTTTGGCTCGCATGATACCTTCTGGGGTTGGCCTCCGCATCGTTGGCGATGTGCATGGCGACGCCAGGGCCTTCGCGGCGGCGGCCGCGACCGACAGATTCCTGATTCAGCTTGGCGATCTGGTGGATGACGGGCCGGATACGCCGGGGGTGCTGCGCATCATGTTCCGGCTGCTGGACGAAAAGCGCGGGCTGTTCCTGCTCGGCAACCACGATTTCAAGCTGGCGCGGGCGCTGCGGGGCGACAAGGTGCGCGGCGAGCCAACCACGCGCACCCTGGCGATACTGCCGGACGAACTGCGCGAACGCACGCAAGCGGAGATTATGGCGGCTCCGGTTTGGATTGATGCGAGGCCGGTGTTTTTCGTGCATGGGGGCTTCCATCCCGCCATGCTGGAACAAGAGCCGGGGCCGTTCCCGCCCGGGCGGCCAGAAAACCCGCTATGGGCGCGCGCCCTTTACGGGCAAACAACCGGGCGCGTGCACGATACGGGCAAGCCCGAGCGGGTGCTGCGTTGGGTGGAGGAAATTCCAGAAGGCATGACCATCTATGTCGGGCATGACCAGCGCTCGGCCAATGGCCGACCTTATGTGCGCACGGGCCGCAAGGGCGGCAAGGCGATTTTCATGGATACAGGCGCCGGCAAAGGCGGACATCTTTCCTGGGTGGATATCGACCCCCTGCCCTGACCCGGTGCTTCAGCCTTGCAGAA
>JAGWOU010000064.1 GCA_028870815.1 Rhodospirillales bacterium
TGACATGCTCAGCCTCAGCTAGTCGAATTTCAGCACCTATGCGCGTAGCTTTTTCGTGGTTATAGCGTCCACGCCAATATTTCGCTGGATTGAAAAGGCGCTGAATGAGCGTGCTTACATCCGACATTGTTTTTGCCTTCAAAAAGGCCACCACGCATTACGCGCAGGGGCAAGTTGAGGGAGGAAAGTGGCCCGCTGCCAACCGGGACCACATTGCCAGCGGGATTCATTAATACGTGACCGCGAATGACAGATGCGCGCCGGCAGTCATCATGCCGAAGCCGAAACCGATAGCGCAGCCAATTATAAGGACGAGGAAGGGGCGCATTACAGCCTCTCAATCAGCCAGATGACGCCAACGGCACACCAGACAAAAGCCATCGCGCCGGCCGTACAGAAAAAAAGGTGCGCTCCGCGTTGTCCTCGCGATGATCCGGCGTAGACCCTGGCACGCGGCAAAGTGTTTCTGGATCGATCATTGTTGTGTACTCACAAAATCGTGAAAAGTAACAGCACCAGTGGTAAGGCGCTCAATTTCCGCAATTTCGCCTAGCGTGGGTGTTTTTTTGCCGGTGATAATGCCGGACATGCGAAACTTGGTGATGCCAAGCTTTTCGGCAAACCATTGGTGTTTCAGGCCATTCTCGGCAAGGTATTGTGCGAGTTTCATAACTGCACCATATTTGGCGTCTTGCGTCATGTCAACAATAAAAATCACCACGCCTGACAATTTTTGTTATTGACGCGGATGCGACAATCTGTTTTATTTCTTTTACGAGGGCCGCCGGTCCTCACGAGAGGGCAGAGCGATGACAACTTGGATTAAAGACGGCAACGGCAACAAGTGCAGGGTTGAATACTTCGGATCAGCCGAAGCCGCCCAAAAAGCCTTGGATAGCCTTATCGACTGTAAAAATTGCACCAACTGCTCAGACTGCTCAGACTGCTCGGGCTGCTCAGACTGCTCGGGCTGCTCAGACTGCTCGGGCTGCTCGGTCTGCTCAGACTGCTCGGGCTGCTCGCGCTGCTCGGGCTGCTCGGGCTGCTCGGGCTGCTCAGACTGCTCGGGCTGCTCGGGCTGCTCAGACTGCTCGCGCTGCTCGCGCTGCTCGGGCTGCTCGGGCTGCTCGGGCTGCTCAGACTGCTCGGGCTGCTCGCGCTGCTCGGGCTGCTCGGGATCGAGGGGCAAAAAGGGCGACTTTTTGCCTCCAGAAATTCCAATAATCGAAGATATTCACAGGCGTGTTTACGAAGCCGCCTCGGCGCCCAACGCACTTCAGATGGATTCCTGGCATACTTGCGGGAGCACACATTGCCGTGCTGGATGGGTTGTGCATCTGGCCGGCGAGGCTGGATATGCGTTGGAGCGCTTTCATAATACAGCGCTAGCCGCTCAGCTCATTTATAGAGGCAGCGGATACGAGATTAGCCCCGTAAAGTTCTACGAACCCAACGACGCCGCGCTGGCTGATATGCGCGCCCTTGCTGAAGGAGCCTGAGAGATGACACTAATCCATGAAACCGCATCCCGCAACATTCTGACCTTCCTCGATGAAGGTCGGTTGATCCAGCATTCCTGGCACAAACAGCGCGACGGCAAGGAAATGGCCTGCTTACTCGGCGCTGCAGTGGGCATTTCCGACACGGCGGCTTGTCCTGCTGAACTGATGCCGCAGTGGATGGCACACGTGACGGTTACGCTTTTCGATGGCGTCGCTACCGCCGAAATGGTCCCACTGGCTCGTCAATATGGTGACCTGGTGGCGCGCTGGTCCGTGCTATCGGCGGAAGCATGGAGCGCGATTTTGTCGCGCTGGCTCGTCCTGGTGATAGACCAAGCCGTCGATGCGGTTCCTGCCTATGCAAAAAACCAAGATTACTGGCCAGCAATTGAAAAATCCGCAGCGGAGTGCAAGAGCGCCATTGAGAGCGGAGACAAGGATGCCGCCGATGCCGCCCGTGCAGCCGCCCGTGCAGCCGCCCGTGCAGCCGCCCGTGCCGCCGCCGATGCCGCCGCCCGTGCCGCCGCCCGTGCCGCCGCCCGTGCCGCCGCCCGTGCCGCCGCCCGTGCTTATAAATCCCTTTTTACCGGCCTCTTGGATGAGATCGAGCGTGAGATTGAGATCGTGCCATGAGAAAGCACTTTCATTACACCGCTGAAAAATCACGCCAGATGTTTGGCGAATGGCCACACGCACGCCGCGAGATGTATATGACTCCATACGAGATGGAGCGCGAGGACGCGCTTGAGTACCTGGATTATGCGGTGGCCATTGGCAACACCAAGGATGCGCTAAAAGTCATGCGCCGCGAATTGATGGCGCACTTCGCTGACAGGCCATGTGACGGAAAATGGATTGACCTGTCTGATCCATATTTTGGCAACTCGCAGGAGTGGCGCGTTAATAAAGAGCGCAATGCAGCCGCCTTTAAAGAGTGGCTTATGCACCTTCAATATTTGCTGAATTTCCGTGCTGAAATTCACGCTGCTCACAAGCGAAACATGCAATGAAACGCATCGCCAACGACGCATGTTTCTTTATCACGTATCTGGCCATGCTGTGCCTTATTCTGAGGATTTTGCAATGAGCTTTTTCTCTTACCTCGATCTTCACCCGATCCTTTCATTCGTGTGGCTCTGTCTGATTGTATGTGCCGCCTATGGCGTGCCGGTGATGGTTTGGGCCGCTTGCGTCGGTATTTGGCGCGCCCCGCGCAGTCCGGCCATCGTCACCGAAATTACCCGGCATCGAGGGTTTTGACGTGGCCAATATTGAGCCCGTTTTCGTGCGAGCCAGCGCGTTAAGCGGATATGCTGATTGCCCGCGCCGCAGCGCTGCCCGTCTGTTCAAGCATGAAATCCTCGCCGCAGGGTACGACCTGCGCGAGACTGGACGAAATATCGGCGCCAATATTGGCACCGCCGTCCATGCCGGTGCGGCGCTGATCCTGCGTGAAAAGATGGCGGCTGTTTCTACTCCACTGAGTGCTGCGACGGATTGTGCCGTCGAGGAATACCGGACGATTGCCGAGGAAGGCATGATGTTCGACAAGGAAAGCCCGACCAGCAACGCTGCTGAGACGCAGATTGTGCGGATGGTAGATACGTTTCAGCGCGCCGTGGCGCCGGAGATCGAGCCGGTCATAGTTGAAGAGCGCATGGAGGCTGATACTGGCTTCGGCCTGGTGCTGACCGGGCAAAGTGATGTGCTTGCCCGCGAGCCGGGGCGGCTGCTCGATCTTAAAACCGGAAAGCGCCAGTCCACGCACGCCCCGCAGATAGGCGCGTACAGTCTGCTCTCGAAAAGCCACGGCCTGACCGTGAACGAAGCGGCGGTGAAATTCATCCAGCGCGTGCCGATAAGCAAATCGCAGCCTGAGCCGGTGACCACGCCTTACGAATTGGCTCAGGCTGAGAATGCCGCCGTGAACGTGCTGCGCCATATCCATGGTGATTTGAAAGTATTCCGCGAAGGCGATGCAGCAACCGGCATCTTGCCTGGGGATGCTTGGGCTTTCCCAGCTAATCCATCCTCCATGCTGTGCAGCGCCAAATGGTGCAGCGCGTGGGGCACTCAATTTTGCACAGAACACAAGAAGGAAATCGAAGAATGAGCGCGACCACGCAACGACCTCAGCTTGTTGAGGCCAGAAAACAAGTAGCACCCGCTAAGCCGATTGATCTAATCCGGCGCGGCCTTGAGCAAATGGCTGGCGAGTTTGCCATGGCCCTTCCGCAGCATATTCCAGTTGACCGCTTCAAACGCGTCGTGTTGACCGCCGTGAACCAGAACCAAGATTTACTGACCGCAGACCGCCGCAGCCTCATGGGCGCGTGCATGAAAGCGGCGCAAGATGGACTGTACCCGGATGGCCGCGAGGGTGCGCTGGTAATCTTTAAGACCAAGACGCAGAACGCTGATGGAAAGGATGTCTGGACCAAGGCAGTACAATGGATGCCGATGGTCTATGGTATTATCAAGAAGATGCGTAACAGCGGGGAGCTTGCCTCCATCGTCGCGCATGAGGTGTATGAAAAGGATGCCTTTATTTATCGGCTTGGCGACGAAGAAAGCATCGAGCATACCCCATACCTTGGGGACGACGAACCCGGAAAAATGATCGCGGTGTACTCCATCGCGAAGCTCAAGGACGGCACTACTCAGCGTGAGGTTATGACGCGCAAGCAAGTGGATAAAGTGCGTGCGGTATCAAAAGCCGGAAACGGCGGCCCATGGGTGGCTTGGTACGAGGAAATGGCTCGCAAAACCGTGGTACGTCGCCTCTCGAAATACCTTCCGATGTCAACCGAGATCGAAGACATGCTTCGGCGCGATGATGCCTTCAATGCGTCTGCAGATACGATGAAGCTGAGTGGTGCCGATGGCGTGACCATAGATGCTGAGCCCGGCGACGTATCTGAGGCCGAACGAGAGGCCGAAGCTCCCGCCATTGAGCAGGACAAGGCGCCAGCCGTCACCGTCCCGACCGAAACCGCCGAGTCCAATGAAGTCCCGGCTTACGTAGCCGAAGGGCCGGAGGAGTTATTCGCATGAGAATCACCATCAGCAATTTTCGCGGCCTTGCGGACCTTAAGGCCAGCGTCTCGCCCATCCTGCTGCTGGCCGGTCCGAACGGGGCGGGCAAGTCATCGGGCTGCATGGCCATCGCGGCTGCCGCGTCCGGCGCGCTGCTGCCCGAGGGGCTCACGAAGAAGGCGGCTGGGCTGCTGGTGCGCGACGGGGCAGACCTCGCCGCCGTCCAGCTTACAAGCGGCGTCGGCACCGCGTCCGTGACATGGCCAGCGGTCGAGCGCGGCACAACCGGCATCTGGCGGGACGTTTCCGAGGTGGCTGCCGGGCTGATCGACCTCGCCGCTATCAAGCCCGCTGAGCGGGCCGAGGTGCTGATCCGGCTCATTGGCGCAACGCCCACGGCTGACGATCTGAGCGCGGCCCTGGCCGAGCAGGGCGTGCCGGCTGACCTCATCGCGGAAGCGGTCAAGCAGCTCCCGAAGGGCTGGGATGGTGCACATGCCGCCTATAAGGAAATGGGCGCGAAGCTCAAAGGCCGCTGGGAACAGACGACCGGCACCCGATACGGCAAAGCCAAGGCAGACGGGTGGCGTCCCGAGGGCTGGAAAACCAGCATGGAAGCGCTGACCGCCGAGGATTGCGCGAACGCCATCGCCAGGGCCGAAAACGCCTTGCAGGAGGCGCAGCGCGAGCAGGGCGCCACGCAGGCGCAGATTGATGCCTGGCAGGCCGAGGCCGATGAGCTGGGCAAGCGCCGGGATGCCGTGACCGAGGCGCGGGCTGATGTCGCCAAGCAATTCGACCGCCAGCTTGAAGCTGATAAGGTCCTTGGCATCCTCGGCCCGCGTCCGCAGCCCGGTGCAGAGCCGTTGCAATGCCCTTGCTGCTCAAATGTCTTGCTGTTTCAGGGCGGCAAGCTCGTAGAGGTCGATGAGCGCAGCCGGATTGAAGCTGACGGCGCAACAGAACATTGGGACCGCGCCTATGAGGCCGCGCGTAAGGCCAAGGAAGCCGCCACGCTGGCCCAACGCTACCTTGACGCTGCCGAAGCCAAACTGAAAGCCGCGCAGGATGCCAAAGCCAAGCTGGACGCGGCAGGCGGAGAGGCGAGCGACAACAGCGCCGCGCTGGAATCGGCCCAAGCCGAGCTAGCCAAGGCCCAAGCAATCACCGAGATGCGCCGCCGCGTCACCGATGCAACCGACTTGGCCGCGAAGATCAACCACGCCATCGTCATCGTAGAGTTGCTGGACAAGACCGGGCTGCGTCAAATCAAGCTGGCCGAGGCGCTCGGAGACTTTAATGGCATCCTTATCGGCATTTGCCGGGCAGCCGGGTGGAAGCCGGTGCATGTGGATGCGGACATGGCGGTGAGCTACGGCGGCAGGCCCGTCAGCCTGTGCAGTGCAGGCGAGCAGTACCGGGCGCGCATCACCCTTCAACTGGCAGTGGCCGAGCGTGAGCAGGCCGAGTTTGTGGTGATCGACGGGGCCGACATTCTCGACAAGGCCGGGCGCAACGGTCTGTTCGGCGCGATCAAAGCGCAGGGCATCATGGCCGTGATCGGCATGACGCTGCTTAAGCCCGATGACATGCCCGACCTGGCGCGGGCCGGGATCGGCGAGAGCGTGTGGATCGAGGGCGGCAAAGCGTCCAAGAACATTAAGGAAGCCGCATAATGATTCTGATCTACGACACGGAAACCACATCACTGGTCGATTTCAAATCCCCGTCCGACGCCCCGCACCAACCCCACATCGTGCAATTCGCCGCGATCCTCGTTGACCCGGTGACGCGCATCGAGCGTGCCAGCATTGACCTGATCGTGAAGCCGGATGGCTGGACCATCCCCGACGATGTTGCGGCGATCCGCGGAATTACCAACGAGATCGCGATGGCGTGCGGAGTGCCAGAACTGACGGTGGCAAATCTCTTTCTGGCGTTGCGCGCCAAAGCAACAAGGGAGGTTGCTCACAATTCCGGTTTTGACCGCCGAATTATGCGCATTGCTATGCTTCGGCACGGCATGACACGTGAAGAGGTCGAGGCCAGTGAAGCCGGACAGAATTTCTGCACAATGAAGGCCGCGCAGCCCATCGTGAACCTGCCGCCCACTGATCGCATGCTGGCGGCTGGGTTCAAGGGACCGAAGCAGCCGAAGCTGGCAGAGTGCATCTCGCACTTTTTCAACGAGGAACTGACCGGCGCGCATAATGCGCTTGTCGATGTTCGAGCCTGCGCCCGACTTTATTTCCATCTTCAAGATTTGATGGTGGCGGCATGACTCACATACCCAGCAAGGACCAGCTTGCCGATGAGCGCCGCGAGGATGCCGAGGAAATGCGGCGGTTGCGCAAAGATGCGTGCCAGTGCGGCGGCGATATGCCTGGGAGATGCCCGGGCCCCGAGGCTTGCCCGCTCGCGTATGGCCAGGAATTGGAGGATGAGGGATGACACCCACTCATGAGGAAGTTGAGGCGCTGGCGTTAATGGCTGAGAAATCGGCCTACATTGCTGGTGTTCATGATCTGCCGAAACTCCAGCAAGAATGGGCATCGGTTTACACCACCCTCCGCGCCCTTGACACTGAGCGGCAGCAGTTGCGGGCGCAGCGCAATCTCGCGGATGCCGCTGTTGATGCTGCGGGTGAGATGATCGCCGATCTGCGGGCGCAGTTGGCCGGGGCGAAGAATGAAGGGATTGTTGCTGCGGCGAACAAGGCCCGTGATGTTTTTCGAGATTGTCTAAACGGAGCGCAAATCCGTTCCGCTATCCGCGCTCTCATGACCCCGGAGGCGAAATGAGACTTACGTGCGCAGGAAGACATAACTTTAAGGTGCTTCCCATCGTCGTTTTTATCCGGCTTCCCTTAGTTGCTCCGTTTATCGCTTTTCGCTTTCTCGCTGATCTAGGAGAAAAACTCAATGGCATACTTCCTGGCTTTTGGTATGGGCCATGGTTTGAAAGGAAAACAAAATGACCCCCGATGACCGCGAGTTGGCTGAGAAACTGTCCCATATCGTAGTTAAGTGGCAAAAAGGTAATGGTGCGATTGCATGGCCTGAGAGTGTTTCTGAGATCATTTCGTGTGTCACCGCCGAACTTGCCGCGAAGGCTGTGCTGGAGGAAACAGACATTATGGATAGCGTTCATGGCGTTATGCAAGAAATAGAGGCAGAACACCGCATCACTCCATTAGACGCACAAAAAATCTATTTAGAATCCTTTCGCCCCATCCTCGCAACTCTCACCTCGCAGGCCGAGGCGTTGCGGGCGGAGAATGAGCGCTTTCGGGAGGCTTTGGCGAAATTGGCAGATGCATCCGACGAGCTTGAGGTAGGAAAATCGCACACTTACAAAGCCCGCAACGGGCGCACAATGAGCATCCAAGGCGACGACGGTGAGCGTATCGACTTGGTTCATTCTGATCTCACTCACACATTGCGTCTCGCCGCGCTCAAAGCCCGTGCCGCCCTCGCACAGAGCGGGGGTGAGTGATGGCGCAGGACTATCGAATTGTTGAGAAGGGGGGCATGTTTGAACCGCAAATGCTTTATGGGTGCGGTGCAGCCCCCGGCATGAAGTGGTTTCCGTTG
>JAGWOU010000065.1 GCA_028870815.1 Rhodospirillales bacterium
CCCCTCCATGGAGGGCGCCATGGCGGTATCTGTCATTCATGCAGGCCATCGAGATCACGCCCGGCAGCATGCCGCCGGCATCGGGAGATTTGCCATCGACGGGCGGGGGCTCGCCGGTAGGTTGGCAAACCAGGGTTATATCTGTGTCAGGGTCGGATTTTTGGGTATTGTCTGAGGGGCCGTTCCACCATTTCGGCAGCATAGTCCTGATTTTGGCGTTGAAGGCGTTCGCGTCTTGTGTCAGCGGAGACGCGATGAGCGGGTAGGTTTTGCTGAACTCGACGGCATCGCCGAACCCGGTATCGACACCAGCGCCCAAAGGGTGATTTTGCGGCTGTTCGATGATCACGATTTTATAGCCGGCACCATCGTCAACGGCGCTGGCGTCGGGTGATGTCCGCGCCTCGGCGCTGGCGGAGATCAGATACAGACCCAAAACCAGGCTAACGCGGAAGCGGCTGACCATGATGACCCTGCGGAGAATGCGGGCGAATTATTATTCTGCTGCGACGGATCCGTACAGCGCGAAACCGTCTTACCCAATCTCTCGATACAGCGCCTGGGCCAGCGTCGCGGCGCCTCGTCGTTCGGGGAGGAGCAGGATCTCCACCACCTTTACCCCTTGCGGCAGCGCCAGGGTGAGAACGTCACCCGGGCGGAGTTTGGCGTGGGGTTTGTCGGTGGGTTGGCGGTTGATGCGCACCCCGCCTTGGTCCACCAGCGCCTCCGCCACCGAACGGGTTTTGCAGAAGCGCGCGAAAACCAGGAACTTGTCCAGCCGGAGGGTGTCGGCTCCTGGTTCGTTCAAATCAACGCCGCGCCATTTTCAGTGCCGCCAGGGCCGCGAAGGGGTTGTCCGCGTCCACCGCCACGGGTTCGGGCTCGCGCGCGTGTTCCGGCTTGCGCGCCGGGGCGGCGGGCTGGCGGGCATGCGTTGTGTGCTCCTGTTTGCGGCGGCCGAGCATGGCAGGCGCCGGCGGGCCGAAATATTTGTCACCCTGAACCCCGGCGGGGAACAGGCGGAAGCCCAGCACATTCAGCGTGGGGGCCAGTTGCTCCGGTTTCAGCCCCATCCGGCTGCCGAGATTGGGCGGCAGCAGGATCTGGTGCTTGCGCATGAGATAATGCAGCTCGCGGGTGACGCGCTCCACCACGTCCAGCCGAATCATGATGTCGTTCACCTGAACCCAGCCCATGGCCAGAGCAAAATCATGCCCCCAATTGGCGGGCATGGGCGCGCAGACGAGGCCGGGGGTAGGCAGCTCCGGCGGGTTGCGGTCGTACCACACGCCCCAGAACAAAGCGCGCAGCCGGGCGGCACCGGGCTTGAGGGCCGCAGGCAGATACATGGCGAAGCGCCCCATATCGATGCCGAATTTCTTGGCCTCCTGGCGCAGTTCCGGCGTGAAAGGCTCAGGCGGAAGCACGCCGCCGGATTCTGAAAGCCGGTGCACGATGCCGCGCAAGGGTGCAGGCGGATCCTCCATGGCCTTCAGCAAGGCACCCAGGCGCTTTTCTGTTTCGGTGGCCAGCCAGGCGGCGAGGCGGGCGCGGATACGCTCACGCGCCAGACCGTCCAGAAATTCCGAGTGCAGAACCTCGACGCCGGGTTTGAGGAAGATATCGGTTTTCTTCAGCCGGGCGATTTTGACGTTTTCCCAGATGAAATGCCGATCGTCTGAAAGGGTGATGGCGTCATCGGCGGCGGTTTCGGCGGCTAGAATCCGACGCGGCATTTCAAAGCCGAGCGCGCGGCGGGCGGCGCGGAGCAGGATTTTTTTCTCCGGCCCCTGGGTCGCGGGGTCCGGGTGGAACTGAAAACCCTCGATCCGCCCTACCTCGTGGCCTTCGACGGTCACCAGACCATCCGCCGCGACAACGGCCTGCAATTCCTCGGTCTCAGCTTCGTCCAAACGTCTCGTCAAATGTGCCGCCCTCTTATCAACAAACCGCGCCATTAGTTTTATATGCAGCGTGTCGGAAAGTCTGTCCTCAACCGCTCGGGCCCGCATCGCCCAGGTTTCGGCATCGGCCATCCAATCCGCCCGCGCGGTTATATAGGCCCAAACGCGCACGTCCGTCAGCCTCTGCATTAACGTATCGATGTCACCTTCGAGCCGGTCCAGATTTTCGATCTCGCTGGCGACCCAGGTTTCGGGCAGGTTTTCCTTGGCCAGCAGATGGGTGAACACTTTCGCCACCAGTTTTACATGCGTATCCGTGGCGAGTTTGCGGAAATCGGGGATCTGGCAGGCCTCCCACAGCAGCCGGGTGGCGGCGCGGCCCTGGGTGCGGCGCATGAGGTCGGCATCGCGGGAGAGGGCGTCCAGCGTCTGCACGTCAGCCGCCTCGTTACCGCGTACGAGTCCCTGGCGGCTGGGAGCGGCAGTGAGGCTCTCCAGCAATGCGGGGACGGAGGCGAAATTCAGTTCGTTATTGCGCCAGAAAATTTGTTCCAGCGGCTCGAATTCGTGGGATTCGACCTTCTTGGCCATTTCCTCGTCGAGAGGCGGGCAGTCGGCCGTGGTGCCGAAGCTGCCGTCGCGCATGCCGCGCCCGGCGCGCCCGGCGATTTGCGCGATTTCAGGCGCGGTGAGCAGGCGGGGCTGGTGACCATCGAATTTGCGAAGGTCAGCGAAGGCGACATGGTTCACATCCATATTCAGCCCCATGCCGATGGCGTCCGTCGCCACCAGGAAATCCACCTCCTTGTCCTGGTACAGAGCCACTTGGGCGTTGCGGGTGCGCGGGCTGAGGCGGCCCATGACCACCGCGCAGCCGCCCCGGCGGCGGCGCACGGCCTCGGCAATGGCGTAAACATCGGCGGCGGAAAAGGCGACGATGGCCGAGCGCGGTGGCAGGCGGGAGAGCTTGGCCGGACCCGCAAAGGCAAGTTGAGAGAGGCGTGGGCGGGTTTCGATCTCCACGCCGGGCACGAGGCGGCGCATCAACGGCGCGATGGTGTCCGCGCCCAGGAACATGGTTTCGACGAGGCCGCGGGCGTTTAAGAGCCGGTCCGTGAAGACATGGCCGCGATCCGGGTCCGCGCAGAGCTGGATTTCATCGACGGCCAGGAATTCCACCTTACGGTCCAGCGGCATGGCCTCCACCGTGCAGGAGAACCAGCGCGCCCCCGGCGGAACGATTTTTTCTTCACCCGTGATAAGTGCCACGGACCGGATGCCTTTGGCTTTCACCATGCGGTCGTAATTCTCACGGGCCAGCAGGCGCAGCGGAAAGCCGATGATGCCGGAGGCATGTGACAGCAGACGCTCCATCGCCAAATGCGTCTTGCCGGTATTGGTGGGGCCAAGAACGGCCTTCACCCTTGGTAGAAATCCGGACATGGCTTCAGCTTAGGGGACAGCCAGCGCTTTGCAAGCGTTGATCAAGTTTCTTGCGCCTTGGCCAGAATTTCGCGCACGGCCTCCGCGTCCGGCGCGGCCAGGGCCTGATTGGCGAGATGCTCGCAGGCCAGCAGCGAGGACGCGCGGATGACCTGCTTCACGCGCGGCACTGAATTACCTTGCATGGAAAGCTGCCTGATGCCCAGGCCCAGCAGTAAGGGTGTGGTGGCGGGGCGGCTGGCCAGCTCTCCGCAGACGGAAACCGGAATGCCCGCCGCCGCCGCGAAGCTGACGGTGAGGTGGATCAGCCGCAGCACCGCTGGCTCCAGCGGGTCGTAGAGTTTCATGTCCGCGGGCAGGGCGCGGTCGGCGGCCAGCGTGTACATGGTGAGGTCGTTAGTGCCGATGGCGAAAAAATCCGCATGGCGGGCAAGAAGCGGGGCTGCCAGCGCGGCGGCGGGGGTTTCCACCATGATGCCGAGCGGGGGCATTTTCTCGGGCAGTTTGGTATTTTTACGGCGCTTCAGCCGCCGCCAGACGCGGCGCATCGCCTCCCGTGTTTCGGTGATTTCCCTGGCCACGGAAACCATGGGCACCATGATGCGCACCGGGCCGGACGCAGCGGCGCGCAGAATGGCGGCGAGCTGGGCTTCCAGCAACGCTTCATGCTTGAGCAGCAGCCTGATGCCGCGCAAGCCCAGTGCCGGGTTGGGCTCGGGGTTGTCTGGCACGAAGCGGGCGAGGGCTTCCACGTCTTTATCCGATCCCCAGTCCAGGAGCCGGATGGTGACGGGATCGCCGTCCATGGCCTCGATGATATCGCGGTAGATGCGGGTCTGGGTTTCCTCATCGGGCGCCAGATCGCGGTTCATGAACATGAATTCCGAACGCAGAAGCCCGATGCCACGCGCGCCTGAAGCGGCGATCAAAGGCAACTCAAAAGGTAATTCCAGGTTTGCCTGCAATTCCACCTGCACGCCGCAGCGCGTTTGCGCTGGCAAATGTTGGAAGCGCGAAAGGGCGCGGCGGGCGCGTGTTTGCGCGGAAAGCTTCTTGCGTGCCGCATCCAGGCTGGCGCGGGAGGGGTTGAGGATGATTTCGCCGCTATCGCCATCCACGATGACCAGACCGCCGACGGTCGCCTTTTCCAGCACGCCGGATGCGCCCAGCACGGCCGGAAGGCCAAGGGCGCGCAGCATCACCGCCGTATGCCCATCCAACCCGCCTTCGGCGGTGACGATGCCGGCGAAGTGGGTAGGCTGGATGAGTGCGGCCTCCGCAGGGCGCAGATCCTGCGCGGCAAGGACGCTGCCCTGGGGCAGAACGTCGAAGGAGCGGAAGGGTTGGAGGGTGAGGTTGCGGATGAGCCGGCGCGCGACTTCCCGCACCTCGTCGGCACGGCGCTGGCGGCTGGCCTTATCTGCCCCCGGCTGCGCCAGGATGGCTTCGGCCTGGGCCTCCGCCTCGGCCTGCGTTGCCGCTTCCACACCTTGTTCACCGGCCTTCACGCGGGATTTGATGCCGCGCAACAGCCGGGTGGAGCCCAGCATGTGCAAATAGACATCGAGAAGCGGGGCGATTTCGGCCTGGCTGTCCTTTGGCAGGGCAGTGAGGCGCGATTTTAGTTTCTGAAGCTGATTGCGGGAGCGGGTGACGGCATCGTCCAGCCGCGTCAACTCACCGGGAATATCCGCCGGATCGGGCTTCTGGAGCGAGATAACCAGTTCGGCTTCCGTTGCCTCATGCAACTGGCCGATGGCGATGCCGGGCGAAACCGGCTGGCCGGTAAGGCGTTTTTCCGATGCCTTAGTCGGTTTCATGGAAGCCGGTCTCGATGAGCGCCGTGATGGCATCGAGAGCTTCCCTTGCGTCGAATCCCTCGGCCGAGAGTGTGACAGAACTGCCAACACCCGCGCCCAGCATCATTAGCCCCATGATGGAACGGGCGGAGACGGACTGGCCATCCTTGGCGACTTCCACATTGGCGGAGAATTGCTCAGCGAGGGTAACGAGCTTGGCGGCGGCGCGGGCATGAAGGCCGCGCCGGTTGATGATGCCAACCTCGGCGGAAATGACAGATCCCTCCATGCGCTATTCGGCCGCGTTGCAGGCGGCTGTGCCGAGGGGCTGAAGCTCATGTCCATTGCAGATGTATTTTTTGCCGGCGGCTTCCGCGATTCGCACGGTTTCGGCCAGGGTCATCTGGCCGCGTATTTTCGCCAGTTTGACCAGCATGGGCAGATTGACGCCGCCCAGAACCTCGATATTCGGCTGTGACGCCATCGACATGGCGAGGTTGGACGGGGTGCCGCCAAACATGTCGGTAAGGAGGACAACACCGTCACCGTTATCCACCTCGGCGATGCGCCGGGCGATTTCGGCCTTCTGGCCTTCAAATGCTGCATCTGATTCGATGCAGACCGTGGCAAGTTGCTGCTGCTTGCCGACAACATGTTCCATGGCGTCGCGCATGGCCAGGGCCAGCGTGCCATGGGTGACAAGAACAAGACCGATCATCGGGGCCTACTCATTCCTTCCCGAGCAATGCCGGGCTGGGGGGCTAAAAACTTTGCCGCTTCCCGGTGCGTGACGCCGACGCGCCATCCGTGCTGAGCGAGATGAATGCTTAATTTCTCAACCATATAGACCGATCTGTGCTGTCCACCAGTACATCCGACACATATTGTTGCATATTTCTTTCCTTCCTGCACGAACCTCGGCAGCAAAAATTCGATGAGATTCAGAACTTTATTGAAATATTCCGCAAAATCAGCGTCTTGCTCGACGAAGTTGCCGACCGCTGCATCGAGTCCTGAAAGCGGACGAAGATTTGGTTCGTAATGCGGATTCCTCAAGAAGCGTGCATCGAAGATCAGATCTGCTTCCGGCGGGAGGCCGTTCGCATAGGAGAAGGAAACCAGGGAAATGACCAGGCCGGGAGAGGCGATGCCGTAACGCAGTTCGACCATGTTGCGCAGCTTGGGCAAGGGCAGGGCAGAGGTATCGACCAGCCAATCCGCAGTGCGGGCGAGAGGGGCGGTGAGTTCGCGTTCCAGGGCGATTCCATCCGCGATGGCGCCGGTTTGCGCGAGCGGATGGCGGCGGCGGGTTTCCGAATAGCGGCGCAGAAGCGCGGCGTCGCTGGCGATGGTGTAGACGAGAGAGGGCTCGAGCCACATGTGGTGGCGGAGCTTGGCAATCGCCTCAAGCACTGAATTGGCGGAGAAGCCGCGGGAACGGGCGTCAACGCCGATCGCGAGATTGCGGCGCGCCTGGGTGGCAAGGCTCTCCAGCGTATCGAGCGGGGGGTTGTCCACGGTTTCAAAACCGAGATCCTCAAGAGCCCGCAGCACGGAATTCTTACCGGCACCGGAAAGCCCGGTGACAAGTACGATGTGCAGCGTCTCGGGCAGGGCGTTCATGCGGCAAACGCACCAGTATACGGAGTGATGCGCCCACAAGCGGCTTCAAGCGCTAGGGCGGCACGCGCGGCGGCGGATGGATGGCTGGCGTCCAGCTTGATTTCCGGCAGGTTGAGTTCTGCGTGCAGGCGTGGTGTGGGCAGGCGTTCAGGCGGGTTGCCGCCGAGCGAGATGACCAGGCGCAGCCGCGCCGGAGCAATGTAAGGCAGGCGGAACAGGCCGAGTCCGCGCACTTCCAGCAAGCCGGCCAATGCGGGTGGGGGGCTGGCCATGCCGTCTTCGACCAGCACCTGATCATCAGCGACGAGGGTGAAGCCTTTATCGATAAGCCGCAGAATCAGGTCTGATTTCCCCGCGCCGGAAGGCCCGAGGAGCAGCAAAGCATCGCCGCCCGGCTGGTTGTCCCGGGCGGCACAGGAGGCGTGCCAATGCATGGTGTGCCGATTGTGGCAAAAATCGGGCGGGGAGAAAAGGCTTGACAGAGTACGTTACATGCCGGGGCATTGTAACAGCGGCGGGCTTAGCTTTCCGGCAGTTCGTAGCCCGCGGTTTCCAGCATGGCGCGGTCGGACACTTCCACCAGGGCCGCGCGGTCGAACCCATTGAAGGCGGTGCGCAGGCAGGTGCCGTAAGCGCCGAGCTGGCCGATCTCGATCCAGTCGCCTTCGGCCACATCGTCCGGTAGGAGGAAGGGGCCGTGCATCACGTCCAGCGAATCGCAGCTGGGGCCGAAGAAGCCGAAGGGCGCATCCGGCGCGCCTTGGTTGGCTCGTGCGTGGAGCAGGCGGGTGGGGAAGCGGAAGCGCAGCGCCCCGGCATCGGCGAGGGCGCCGTAAACGCCGTCGTTAATATAGAGCATGTTGCCGCGGCGCATTTGTACCTGCACCACCACGGAGGCGCCGCCGCCGACCAAAGCGCGGCCGGGCTCGGCCCAGAGTTTCAGCCCGGGCATTTGCAGCGCATCATAAGCAGCGTCGATCTCGGCCATGAAGGCGCCGAGCGGGGGCGGGTCCATATCGGGATAGGCGACGGGGAAGCCGCCGCCGATGTCCAGCACGTCCACCCGCACGCCAGAGGCGCGGATGATCTCACCCGCGAGCTGCATGGCATCGCGCCAGGCCAGCGGGTCCAGGCATTGGGAGCCAACATGGAAGGCGAGGCCGAGCTTGGCCGCGTGCGCGCGTGCTTCGCGCAGCAGGGCGATGGCGGCCTCCGGCTCGGCACCGAACTTTTTGGAGAGATTGATGGCCGCACCGGTTTCCGGCAGGGCAAGGCGGA
>JAGWOU010000066.1 GCA_028870815.1 Rhodospirillales bacterium
CCGCAGATGCCCAGCTTGACCTTGGGCCGCACCGCCCGGCCGCGTTCGGCGGCGATGCGGATCAGGTCGCCGACGCCTTCCTGGTCGATGGTGACGAACGGATCGCGCTCGAAGATGCCCTTGTCGATATAGGCGTCCAGGAACCGGCCTGAGTCGTCGCGGCTGATGCCGAAGGTGGTCTGGGTCAGGTCGTTGGTGCCGAACGAGAAGAACTCGGCCGTCTCGGCGATCTTGCCGGCCTGCAGGGCAGCGCGCGGCAACTCGATCATCGTGCCGACCTGATAGTCCAGCTTCGCCTTACGCTCCGCTGACACCTCGGCGTAGACCTTGTCGATGATGTTCTTGACCAGGTCGACTTCCGCCTTCGTCGCGGCCAGCGGCACCATGATTTCCGGCTTGATCGTCTCGCCGGACTTCTTGATGACGTCGAAAGCCGCCTCGAAGATGGCCCGTGCCTGCATCTCGGCGATTTCCGGATAGGCAACCGACAGGCGGCAGCCGCGCAGGCCAAGCATCGGGTTGAACTCGTGCAAGGCAACCGTGCGGTCCCTGAGCTTCTCCGGATCGACCTTCATCGACTTGGAGACGTCGTTGATCTCCTTGTCGGTCTTCGGCAGGAACTCGTGGAGCGGCGGGTCGAGCAGGCGGATGGTGACCGGCAAGCCCTCCATGATCTTGAACAGCGAGATGAAATCCTCGCGCTGGTAAGGCAGCAGCTTTGCCAGCGCCGCGCGCCGCCCCGCCTCATCGCGGGACATGATCATCTGCCGCACCGCGCCAATGCGCTCGGCGTCAAAGAACATATGCTCGGTACGGCTCAGCCCAATGCCCTCGGCGCCGAATTTGCGCGCCGTATCGGCATCGGCGGGGGTCTCCGCATTAGCGCGAATCCCCAGCCGGCGTACCTGGTCGGCCCATTCCATCAGCGTGCCGAAATCGCCGGAAAGCTGCGGCTCGATCATCTTCACCGCGCCCACGTAAACTTCGCCGGTGGCGCCATCGATGGTGATGATATCGCCCGCGCGCAGCATCACCCCGCCGGCAGAAAGTGTCTGCGCGCCGTAATCAACCGAGATGCCGCCGGCACCGGCCACGCAGGGCCGGCCCATGCCGCGCGCCACCACGGCGGCGTGGCTGGTCATGCCGCCACGGGTGGTGAGAATACCCTTCGCGGCGTGCATGCCGTGAATATCCTCAGGCGATGTCTCAATACGCACCAGTACCACGGCCTCGCCCTTCTGGGCACGGAACTCCGCCTCATCAGCCGAGAACACAACGGCGCCGGAAGCCGCCCCCGGCGATGCCGGCAGGCCCTTGGAGAACAGCTTCTTCTCCGCCTTCGGGTCCAACGTGGGGTGCAGAAGCTGGTCGAGTGCTGCCGGGTTCACGCGCATCACGGCGGTGCTCTTGTCGATCAGCCCTTCATTCGCCATCTCCACGGCAATGCGCAGCGACGCGGCGGCGGAACGCTTGCCCGAGCGCGTTTGCAGCATATAGAGCTTGTTCTGCTGCACGGTGAACTCGATGTCCTGCATATCCTTGTAGTGTTTCTCAAGGGTTTCGCGGACCTTGTGCAATTCCTTATAGGCTTCCGGCAGCGCCTCCTCCATGGAGACCTCACCCGGCTTCGCATAAGCCTTGGAAAGCGGGCGCGGAGTACGGATGCCCGCCACCACGTCCTCGCCCTGGGCGTTCACCAGATATTCGCCGTAAAATTCGTTCAACCCGGTGGACGGGTCACGAGTGAAGCACACGCCGGTGGCGCAGTCATTGCCCATATTACCGAACACCATGGCCTGCACGTTCACCGCCGTGCCCCAATCAGCCGGGATCTCATGCAGGCGGCGATACACATTGGCGCGCGGGTTCATCCAAGAGCCAAAAACGGCGCCGATGGCGCCCCAAAGCTGGTCCTGCGGATTCTGCGGGAAGGGCTTGTTCAGCTCCTCCTGCACCATCTTCTTGTAGCCCTCGACCACTTCCTGCCAATGCGCGGGGGAGAGTGCGGTATCCTCGGTCACATCGGCATCGAGCTTCACCTGCTCGATGATTTCCTCAAAGCGGTGATGGTCCACGCCCAGCACCACCGAGCCATACATCTGGATGAAGCGGCGGTAGCTGTCCCACGCGAAGCGCTCATCGCCGGAAGCGGCGGCGAGGCCGAGCACGGTTTCGTCGTTCAGGCCAAGGTTCAGCACTGTATCCATCATGCCCGGCATGGAAACGCGGGCACCGGAACGCACGGAAACCAGCAACGGCTTTCCCTTGTCTCCAAACTTGCGGTCCACGGCTTTTTCTATACGGGCCAGCGCCTCATCCACCTGGCCCTTCAGCGCGGCGGGATAATTGCGGTCGTTCTCGTAATAAGCGGTGCAGACTTCAGTGGTGATGGTAAAGCCGGGTGGCACGGGCAGATTAATGCTCGCCATCTCCGCCAGATTGGCGCCCTTGCCGCCAAGCAAGTTGCGTAGCGAGGCATTTCCGTCATTCACGCCCGCGCCGAAATTATACACCCACTTCGTCATGACCTTGGTCTCCTCAACCCTCAATCCGCGAAAAATCAGCAACTTGGCTTACCGCACCGGTAAAACGCGCGAGCAATCGCAAACGATTGCGGCGCAATTCAGGCGCGTCAGCGTTAACCGTAACGCTTTCAAAAAATGCGTCGATAACAGGGCGCAAAATGGCCAACCGGCTCATCGCGGCCTCGTAATTTTCTACTGCCAGCAGCGGCGCCAAATCAGCATTGTTCAGCTCAGCCGCGAGTGATTTTTCTTCTTCTTGAACAAATACACTCGCTTCCGGCGCACCCTGATGCGGGCCGTCCTTGGCATTTTCGATCTTCAGAATATTCGCGGCGCGTTTATAGGCGGCAAGCAGGTTCTTGCCGTCCTCCGTGCCCAGCATGGCTTCCAGCGCGTCAACTCGCTTCATTAGCCTTGTCAAATTTCCATCAGCACTGACTGCAAACACAGCCGCCAAAATGTCGTAACGCTGCCCTTCATTCCTTAGTTTGACCATCAATCGGTCAAGGACGAACTCCAACAGCCCTTCCGCTTCAAAACAAATGACGCCCAAATCAAAATTGGCGATCTTATTTTCGAGGATGATACGAATCACGCCAAGCGCAGCACGGCGCAGCGCGAACGGATCACCCGAGCCGGTGGGTTTTTCGCCTACCGCAAAGAATTCCCGCAGCGTATCCAGTTTGTCCGCCAGCGCCACCGCAACCGCGACGACACCAACCGGCACAGCGTCGGACGGGCCTTTCGGCTGGTAATGGGTACGGATGGCCTGGCCGACCAACGGTCCATCCCAGCCATGACAGCTCCGCTCCGCGTAATAGCCACCCATGATGCCTTGCAACTCAGGGAACTCACCCACCATGCCGGTGACGAGATCAGCTTTTGCCAGCAACCCGGCAGTTTCCGCTTGCTTGCTCTCGTAGCCATCTGCGCCAAGCTGTTCGGCGATTTCCTTTGCTAAAGCGCCAATCCGGTCCGCCCTCTGTCGTTGCGTACCAATTTTCGCGTGGAAGGTGATCTTCTCCAGCTTCGGCAGCAATGCATCCAGCGGCGTCTTCAAATCCAGCGCCCAGAAATGCCGCGCGTCGGACAGGCGCGCGCGCAGCACACGCTCATTACCAGCAATAATCGCCTTGCCCTCATCATCCGCCGCCAGATTTGCCACAAAGGCAAAGTGGGGTGCCGGCTTACCCGCGGCATCCCGCAGCGCAAAATACTTCTGGTTAATCTTCATCGAGAGCTCGCGCACTTCCGGCGGCAACTCCATGAATTCCGGGTCGATCTTGCCGATCAGCACCACCGGCCATTCCACCAGCCCGGTTACTTCGTCCAGCAGGCCGTCGTCCGGCGCCACGGAAAGCCCCAGCTTCGCGGCTTCCGCTGCAATTCCCTCGGCGATCTTGGCGCGGCGTTCGGCTTGGTCTGCGATCACGCGATGCTCGCGCAGTTTTTCTTCCCACACGGCGGCGGAGAACACCTCGAACGGCCCCGGCCCATGCACACGGTGGCCTTCCGTGACGTTACCTGCCGTCACCGGGCCAAGGGTAAATGGCACCACCTCGCCATCCAGTAGGCAGACGATCCGGCGCAGCGGACGCACCCAGGTGAAATCCCCGCCGGAGCCCCAGCGCATGGATTTCGGCCATGGCAAGCCTCCCAAGAATCGGGGCAGTTCAGCTAAAATTGTCGCCTGGGCGGAGGAAGCAGCCAGTCTGCGCCGTAAATAATATTTGCCATTTTCGATAATCAATTCACTTCGCTCAGCGCCATGCTTCCGAAGAAAACCGTCGATGGCAGCATCGGGCGCGCCTTCGCGTGGCCCCACTGACTCAACGAAGTCAGACTTTCCAGCACGGTCATCCGCATTCACTTGTGCCGTGAACCCGATTCTTCTTGGTCCAAAGAAAATATTAGCGCCCGTAGGCTTAAGAAATTGAAGTGCATGCAGGCAACGCCTCTGCAATTCTACCGCTGCCGCATTTTGCATCCGGGCGGGGATTTCCTCGGAGAACAACTCCAGAAAAAACTCAGGCATTATTCCCCCGACTCCCAAGCTTCGGCGCAAGCCTTCGCCAGATTGCGTACCCGGGCGATATAAGCGGCGCGCTCCGCCACCGAAATCACGCCTCGCGCATCCAGCAAATTGAACAGATGGCTCGCCTTGATGCATTGGTCATAAGCTGGCTGGGCCACACCGCCGGCCACCAGAGCCTGGCACTCGGCCTCGGCATCCTCAAAATGCCGCGCCAGCATCTCGGTATTCGCCAGCTCGAAGTTATGCTTGGAGTAATCCCGCTCCGCCCGCAGGAACACATCGCCATAGGAAACGCCCTGGCCGTTGAAATCCAGGTCGTACACATTCTCCACGCCCTGCACATACATGGCCAGGCGCTCCAGCCCATAAGTCAGCTCCGCGCTGGGCGAAACACAGGCAATGCCGCCCACCTGCTGGAAATAGGTGAACTGCGTCACTTCCATGCCATCGCACCACACTTCCCAGCCCAACCCCCAGGCGCCCAGAGTCGGGCTTTCCCAGTCATCCTCCACAAAGCGTATGTCGTGGCGGCGGCGGTCGATGCCGATGGCGTCATAGCTCTCCAGCAGCAGCTCCTGAATATTATCCGGGCTTGGCTTCAACAGCGCCTGATACTGATAATAATGCTGCAACCGGTTCGGGTTCTCGCCATAGCGGCCATCCGATGGCCGGCGGGAAGGCTGCACATAGGCCGCCTTCCAGGGCTTCGGCCCCAAGGCGCGCAGCGTGGTGGCGGGGTGAAAGGTTCCGGCCCCCATCTCCACATCATAGGGTTGGAGAATTACACAGCCCTGCCTGGCCCAGAACGCGTGCAATGTCAGAATGATGTCCTGGAAGCTCTTCGGCTTGCCTTGGGTGGTTTGGACTGTCATGGACCTTTGATTAAACTGACGCGCCGCAGCAATACGGCCCCCTACCGTGAAGAGCAACCGCGAAGGACTGCAAATGAACATAACAGCGCAGTGGAAACCGCAGGACTGGGCCGGCGTGGCGCTGGCGGTGCTTACCGGTGGCGGGGCTTTCGCCTTCCGGCAGTTGGCGATTGTGCCGCGCGCCACCGTGGGTATCTGCGCCGCCGCCTCACCGCCGGGCTGGTGCGTGCCGCGCAGCTGGGATTTGATCGGGCAATATCTGGGCAGCTTCGGCTGGGCGGCGCTGGCGGCGGGGCTGCTGGCGTTCTTCTGGGGCCAGCGCTGGATAGCAGGGCTGGCCATCGGCCTCGGCATCGCCGCGGTGGTGAATTATAATGGCACGCAAGGAGTCATCGGCGCAGCACTGGGGTTGGCCGCCTGGGCTAGCCTGCTCACCAACAGGCCGGGATGGGTCCGCCAATGAACTTCGACAAAAATCTACTCTCCAGGCGACTTACTTAGGAAGCGACCCAATGGAGGAGCAACTTTCACAGCGCCTCATTGACCAGCGCATTCGCAACAGGATCATGGAAGCCGTGGAAACATTAGCCGATGGAGACGATGGCGTACGCCGGGAATGGCCAGACGAATATTTTGAGAGTTTTTATGACGTTATCCCCCATCGGAATCGCGGTGGGATGTATCCCAATAGCGCAATTACAGCCGATGAAAAAATTTTGCTGCTCGCATTAAGCCATATCGTCGATGTTGCGTGCGATGCCACACCAAACAACATGACTGCTGACGAATTGATTGCGACAGGTTGGCCACAACGTATACAGCCCATAGCATCAAAAGCCCTTAGCCTCATGCGCAGCAGAGGCAGGCACCGCGAAGATCAGGAAGAAGACTCGCCTTCGATTATACTCTGACCTTGGCTAGGCCCGGGAACTAAGCCTGGCTTCAGGGCATCTTCAACAAACCGCTCAGAGCCCAACCTTGCCCATCGCCAAAAACTTCTCCCGGCGCTTCATTCTTAGCGCTTCCGGTCTCTGGCCCAGCAGCGGGTGCAGGGCCACTTCCACAGCGTCGCCAAGCGCGGCCAGGGCCGCCTCCGGGTCGCGATGCGCGCCGCCCATCGGCTCGGGTACAATCTCGTCAATCAGCCCCAGCTTCTTCAAATCCTGCGCGGTGATGCGCATGGCCTCCGCCGCCGTGGCGGCCTGGGCGGAATCGCGCCACAAGATGGAGGCGCAGCCCTCCGGCGAGATCACCGAATAAATCGCATGCTCATACATCAGTACCGCATTGCCGGCGGCCAGCGCGATGGCGCCGCCCGAACCACCCTCACCGATAATGGTGGAAACAAATGGCACCGGCGCGTCCAGGCACGCCTCAATCCCACGTGCAATGGCTTCCGCCTGCCCCCTGGCCTCGGCCTCAATGCCGGGAAAAGCGCCTGAGGTGTCAACAAAAGTCAGAATCGGCAGGTTGAATTTCCCCGCCAGCTCCATCAGCCGCCTTGCCTTGCGGTAGCCCTCGGGCTTGGCCATGCCGAAATTATGCTTCAGCCGGCTTTCGGTATCGGTGCCCTTCTCGGTGCCGATCACCATCACCGCATGCCCCCGGAAGCGGCCCATGCCGCCGATAATCGCCGCATCGTCCGCGAAGGCGCGGTCACCGGCCAGGGGGGTGAACTCCTCGATCAGCGAGGAAATGACGCCGAGCGCCTTTGGCCGGTCCGCATGGCGGGCCACTTGGGTTTTCTGCCAGGGGCTCAGCTTGGCATAAATCGCTTTTAGCTGCGCATCCGCCTTGGCGGAAAGCTTGGCCACCTCGTCGGCGATATTGATCTCGCCGGGGACGGCGGTCATCTGCCGCAGATCCTCGATCTTGCTTTCCAGCTCGGCGACCGGCTTCTCGAATTCCAGATACTGACGCATAGACCCGGGGCTTAGCACATCTTAGCGCGGAGGGAAGCCTGCCGCTTCCCCCGCAGGCCGCCCCTACCTCGCCTTCAGCAGGTCTCGAATCTCGGTTAGCAATGTTTCAGTCGGGGTTGGCGCCGGGGCCGCCTCCGGGGCGGGAGGCGTTTTGTAAACTTTCTGAATCAGCCGGACCATCCAGAAAATGGCGGCGGCAACGATGAGGAAATTGATGATGGCATTGATGAACACGCCATAATTGATGGTAACATCCCCGGCCTTCTGCGCATCCGCCAGCGTGGCCACCGGCGTGCCCTTCAGGATGATGAAATGATTGGAAAAATCCACGCCGCCGGTAATCAGCCCGATGATCGGGTTGATGATATCCTTCACCAGCGAGCCGACAATGCCCGTGAACGCCGCGCCGATCACGACACCAACCGCCAGATCAACGACATTACCGCGCATAATGAAGGCTTTGAAGTCATCCACCCAGCTCGGCTTTTTCAACTGCAAAGGAAATTTTGACGTGTCAGACATCAGCACC
>JAGWOU010000067.1 GCA_028870815.1 Rhodospirillales bacterium
TATGTATTGCATCTTTTATGTCTATCCGCTAAAGAGGTGTACAGGATACCTGTTTTAGCACCCATTGTCATGTCAATCGTCGAAGCTTCCTACGAGCCTGACCTTACCGTCCAGACCGGCTCTCTTAATTTCCCAATTCAGGAAGACCTCTGCCCAGCTCGCTGCACAAGCTTCTGAAGCAGCTAACTCCGGCTGTCCTCCTCTTTCCTGCCACGCCACACCTGAAGGAGCCTGCTTTATGCTCACTGCCGACCAGACCGCTATCATCAAGGCCACCGTCCCTATCCTGGAAACGGGGGGCGAGGCTTTGACTACGCATTTCTACAAAATCATGCTGGGCGAATATCCGCAGGTGCGGCCACTGTTCAATCAGGCACATCAGGCGAGCGGCGCTCAGCCACGCGCGCTGGCCAACGGGGTGCTGATTTACGCCAAGAACATCGACCGGCTTCAGGAGCTTGGACCGCTCGCGGCGCAAATCGTCAACAAACACGTAGCATTGCAGGTGCTGCCCGAGCATTACCCTATCGTTGGCGCCTGCTTGCTGCGTGCAATCCGTGAAGTGCTCGGGGCAGATATCGCTACGGACGCGGTGATCGATGCCTGGGCAGCGGCTTACCAACAGCTCGCCGATTTGCTGATCGGCGCGGAAAGGGATTTATACGACAAGCTCGTGGCAGCACCCGGCGGCTGGCGTGGCGCGCGCGCGTTCCGTGTTACTCGTAAGCAGGTGGAGAGCACCGAGATCACTTCGTTCCATCTGGAGCCCGCGGATTCTGAGCCTGTGCTCGACTTCACGCCCGGCCAATACCTTGGTTTACGTCTTTTCATCGACGGGCAAGAGGTACGACGCAACTATTCTCTCTCGGCAGCGCCGAACGGTCGTTCCTACCGTATCAGCGTGAAGCGCGAGCCTGGCGGTTTGGCCTCAAATTTTCTGCACGACCAAGTGAAAGAGGGCGATACGCTGGATATTTTTCCACCCGCCGGTGAGTTCGTCTTACAAGACAGCCCAAGCCCCTTGGTGCTGATTAGCGGGGGCGTTGGCATTACGCCAACTCTCGCCATTGCGGAGGCGACACTGGCGAAGGGAGACCGCGAGGTGATTTTCCTGCACTACGCCCGCAACCGGAATGCTTATGCCTTTGGCAAGACGCTGGAAGATTGGGCGGCACGGCACGCGAGATTCCGGCATTTCACTGTCCTGGAGAACGGTGGCGAGAGTGAGGCGCATGCGCTGGGCCGCCCGGTGATCGAGCATCTGCAAAACTGGCTACCGGCGGAGCTCGATTGCGATGTTTATTTCCTTGGACCCAAGCCGTTCATGGCTGCCATTAAACGCTTCCTATCGGCCCTTGGCCTGCCGGATACGCGCCGCCGTTACGAGTTCTTCGGGCCGGAGGAAGCGTTGGATTAATGGAGAGCCGCGTATGGTCTTCGGGGCATGCTCGGCCCTACTATGAGCCATGGTGAGACATGACAAGCCCGACGGCTGCCTTTCGGATAAAGACTACAAGACCTTGGCCGAGATCCGCGCCGCGTTGCGCCGTTTCACGCATTTCAGCGAGAATGCGGCCCGCGCGGCAGGGTTGACACCACAGCACCACCAAGCCCTCCTCGCCATCAGGGCGGCGCCGGACCATGCTCTGTCTATAGGCGAGCTAGCGGAATTTCTGCTGATTCAGCCCCATAGCGCGAGCGAACTGGCGGATCGGCTAACCGCATTGGCGCTTGTCAGCCGCCAGCCAGGCACGACTGACCGGCGCATGATACGGTTGCACTTAACGTCATCCGCCGAAAAGGCGCTGCGCGATTTGTCTCTCGCGCACCGTGATGAGCTGCGCCGGCTTCGGCCTTTGCTGGGGGACATGTTGGCGCGGCTCGAGTAACACTTGATTATATCGTTTTACGATATATAGCCATCGCATGCAAACGGACAGTAAGAGCGCGGCCTTGGGCCATGCGGATGGTTTGACGGAAAAGCTCGGTGATTTCACGGCCGGCCCGCGTGTGCTGGTTATTGCGGCGATGGGCCTGGCCGCTGGAACTGGCGGTGTGGCCGCCGGCTGGCTTTTACTCCATCTCATCGCCTTAGTGACTTCGGTGGCGTATCTCGGCCGTTTTCCCGTGTCCGGGGGAAACATGCCCTTGCCGCTATGGACCATCTTCGTTCCGGTGGGCGGTGGGCTCATAATCGGACTGATGGCGCGCTATGGCAGTGAGAAAATTCGAGGACATGGCATACCGGAGGCGTTGGAGGCCATCATGCTCGGCGGGTCTCGCATGGGGCTGAAGGTTGCCATATTGAAGCCGATCTCCTCTGCCATTTCCATCGGCACCGGCGGGCCTTTCGGCGCGGAAGGGCCGATCATCATGACCGGCGGCGCTATTGGCTCGCTCTTTGCGCAATTTTTCGCGTTGACCGATATGGAACGCAAAACCTTGCTAGTGGCCGGTGCTTGTGCCGGCATGACCGCTGTTTTCGGCACGCCCGTGGCTGCGATACTTCTCGCAATCGAACTTTTGCTGTTCGAACTCAAGCCGCGTAGCGTGCTGCCCGTGGCCATTGCCTGCATTACCGCTGCCATTGAGCGGCGTTATCTGCTCACTCAGGCGCCCCTCTTCCCCTATACCGGTGGCGTGACAGTAGATCCGCTGCATGGCGCTGCCTGGGCCGGGATAGGTCTCGCTGCAGGGTTCGGCTCCGCGATACTCACGGCGATGGTTTATGCCACCGAGGATTGGTTCACTCGCTTAAGTCTGCATTGGATGTGGTGGCCTGCCTTGGGCGGTATCGCGGTTGGCGTAGGCGGGCTAATTGATTCCCGCGCGCTCGGTGTTGGTTATTCAGACATTGCACAACTGCTCGCCGGACAAGTGGCAGGCCTGTCCGCGCTTCGGCTCATGACTGTGAAAGCCGCCATCTGGTCGGTGGCTCTGGGGTCGGGCACCTCCGGCGGCGTACTTGCCCCGCTGCTGATTATTGGCGGGGGCCTTGGCGCCGTTTTCACCCCATGGCTGCCTGCTGCCGCGCCGGGTTTTTGGGCCGTGCTCGGCATGGCGGCGATGATGGGAGGAACCATGCGCGCCCCGCTAACGGCGACGATATTTGCGGTAGAACTCACGGGAAATCATGAGGTCCTGCTGCCGGTCATCACCGCCTGCATGGCGAGTTATGCTGTGACGGTTCTGGTTATGAAACGCTCGATCCTTACAGAAAAACTGGCGCGGCGCGGGCACCATGTCACTCGGGAATACAGCGTCGATCTGGCCTCACTGGCGCGTGTGCGCGAGATCATGGCCAATCCTGTCGAGACGTTGAATTCAGATTTTACCATCGGTCAAACGATCGATTTCTTTCTTGACCCGGAAAATCGGCATCGGGCCTATCCCGTCATCGACGCTCAGGGGCGGCTAACTGGGTTGGTATCCCGCCCTGATATACTCAGCTGGATCGGAAAGAATATGCCAAGGGAGTGTCCGCTTGCTGATTTCTTTGCTCATATTGAGACACCAACGGCGGCGCCTGACGAAACAATTTCTGTAGTGGCGGTGAGGATGATGACTCAGCAAGCTCCTCGACTTCCGGTTATCGACCCGCAAACGCGTGAGCTACTTGGCATTGTTTCGCGCGGCGATCTGATCAAGCTGCGCTGGCGCGAATTCAAGGCAGAATCCCGGCGTGAGGCGCATTTCAGGCGGAGGCGCAAAGATGGCCCGCTTAAGGCGAGGGAGCCCGACCAAACCTTCTCGAGGTAGGCGGCGGGACGGCTGCCCGCACGGTAATGCACTTGCGCGCATTTTCAGTTCGCTATAAAGATGTATTTCATATGCAGTGTATGGTGGCTTCATGTGTGTCCCTAAACAATCAAATAGACGCCTTGGCCGCGTAGTCATCCGCGCAAGCAGCGAAAAGGCCGGTGCCCACGAGGCGATTGTTCACGTCGCGGCAGGCCACGATGATTGAACAGCTTAATATCTTCGGCGGATTTGTGTCCCTTGGGCTTGCCGTGGCCATTATTGCCGGCATCCTCACTTTGGTTGCACATGTCGTGCTGCAACGACTCCGTATTGATCGCTTTTTCTGGCGACCCATCCTGCTCGACCTTACGCTCTTCCTTTCATTCTGGTGGGGGCTTTCCATTATGGTCAATCGGTTTTTACCTTTGTTGATTGCACGCTGACCATGAACCGTGAACATCTTGTCAAAGCATTCTCCACCTTCCTGCTGCTGATCATCGCGGCGGTCTTAATCGTGGCACTTTGGATACGTTATCAGATCCAGCCTACGACCCGCGACGGCAAGGTTGCGGCGGATATTGTTCAGGTTACACCTGATGTCAGCGGATGGATCACCAGCGTTAATGTGCATGACAATGAGACCGTTAAAAAAGGCCAACCCCTGCTAACGATCGATCAGTCACGCTATCAGCTTGCCCTGGCACAGGCACATGCGGCGCTTGACAGCCAGAGGATCGCCTTGGCCCAGGCCAACCGCGATGATCGTCGCAACCATGCGCTTTCCACGCTGGTCGATACCGAAACCATCGAAAAGGGAGAGGAGAAGGTTGGCTTATTGCAGAGTGCCGTAGCCAATGCCCAAGCAGCGCTGAGTCTCGCGCAGTTGAATCTCGCCCGCACGGTTCTGCGCGCGCCGGTCGATGGGGTTATCTCTAACATGACTCTGCAGCCTGGAGACTATCTGACTTCCGGTAAGGAGGCTTTTGCGTTGGTCGATACGGCGTCCCTCCGGATTGAAGGGTATTTCGTGGAAACCAAAATCCCCGCCATCAACATTGGCGACAAGGCAGATGTACGGCTGATGGGCGTGGCCGGGGTAATCCATGGGCATGTCGAAAGCATTGCCGCCGGGATCGTGGACCGGGAGCGCGACAAAAGCGCAAACATGCTCGACAATATCCAACCGGAATATACCTATGTGCGTTTGGCCCAGCGCATTCCCGTCAGAATCGCGATCGATCAGGTGCCCAAAGGTATCCGGTTGATCGCCGGTCAAACGGCCTCGGTTGAAATTCTGCCCCACCCTGGCGAAGCCGCTGAGCAGAGGAGCTGGCCGTGGTAGCCGGTCACGCCTGGCGCCTTTGCACATCGCTGGCGATATTGCTGCTGGCTGGCTGCACGGTGGGCCCAAATTACAAGCTGCCCCGCACAGCGATGATGAACAACCCCGCCGCGCAGGCCAACTTCCTGGCTGACAACACAGCTACGCAAATTGCAAACCCGCCTGACAATTGGTGGCATTTATATGATGATCCAACGCTTGACGTCTTAGTGCAGCACGCCTTCGCCGCTAACACAAACCTGCGGGTGGCCCAGGCGAATCTGGAAAGCGCCTACGCATTGCTGGCAGCGGCAAAAGCCGGGCGGGAAGCCAGCGTTACCACCAGCGACTCCACGGATTATGGTCAGAGATCGGCGCAAGCTGTCTTGAGCAAAATCCCCGCAGCGCAACTGGAGCGCTATAATGTCGGCATCACCGTCAGCTACGATGCCGATCTGTTCGGCGGTATCCGCCGTGGCATAGAGGCGGCGAACGACGACAGCCAGGCCGCCGAAGACGCGCGCGATCTTGTGAAGGTGAGCGTCGCCGCTGAAACCACGCGTGCTTACGCCGACATCTGTGATGACGGCAACCAGCTCGCAGCACTCCGCCACGCTATCGCGCTGCAAAATCAATCATTGGCTTTTGTGCGCCTGCTGCATGAAAATGGCCGCGCAACGAGCTTTGATGTGGCCGGGGCTCAGGCCCAGCTTGAGACTCTGCAATCCAAATTGCCGCCGCTGCAAGCCGCGCAGACCAACGCCGCTTATCGCCTCGCGGCGCTAATGGGCGAACCGCCCGAGTCCTATGATCCAACATGGCTCGCCTGCCAGCAGCCCCTGGTGCTGCACACCCTCCTTCCTGTTGGTGACGGGAAAAGCCTGTTGAACCGGCGGCCTGACGTGCGTGAGGCTGAGCGCCGCCTGGCCGCCGCCACCGCGCGCGTGGGCCAGGCCGAGGCCAAACTTTACCCTGACTTCAAGCTGGGCGGTGCCGTGGGGTCCACCGGTGCTGCCTTCGATGCATTCGCACCCGTGACCAATCTGTTTAACCTTGGGCCATCGGTCAGTTGGGATTTGAATCAAAGCGCCATCCGCGCGCATATCGCGCAGGCCAAGGCCCAGGTGCAAGCCCGCCAGGCCGCGTTCGATGGCACGGTGCTTGTCGCATTGCAGGAAGCCCAGAGCGCGATTACCTCCTATGAGTCTGAGCTCGACCAAGCGGCCAGCGTGACTGATGCCAGGAATTTGGCCGCGCAGGTAGCGGCCGACATGACTGCATTACGTGAAGGAGGCAGAGTGAATGCGCTTATGCAACTTGGCGCGGACCAGAAACTCGCTGCTGCGAACATAGAAGTGGCCAATTTGCAAACAAAAATCAACGACAGCCAAATCGCCTTGTTCTACGCGCTGGGAGGCGGTTGGGGCAACACCAACCTTGCCTCTGCCTCCACTTCTCCTGGCCAGCCACAATGAAACCTGACGCATCAAGAGTAGACGGCCTGTCTTTCATTCCGTTCCAACTGCGGCGTAAATCATAATGTCAAAACTCCGTTTCAAGCTGTTTTCGCCTATTCTGGCCGGCGCCACGCTGAACGACCGGCTGATCAACGGCCTGGGCGCGTTGATCGGTATCGGCCTGACCGGGCTAATCGGCGAGATGACGTTCGGTGGCAACCCCGACCTGCCATTGATTGTGGCCCCGCTTGGGGCGTCCTCCGTGTTGCTGTTCGCCGTGCCCGCCAGCCCCCTGGCGCAACCATGGTCCATCATCGGTGGCAATACCCTGTCATGCCTTTGCGGTATTTTGGCCTACCGCCTTGTGCCGGATATGATGGTCGCCTCCGGTATCGCCGTTGGGCTTGCCATCGTTGTCATGTCATTAACCAAGTGCCTGCATCCACCGGGTGGCGCCGCCGCACTCACCGCTGTTATTGGCGGGCCGGCCGTGGCTGCCCAGGGGTTTTCCTTCGCGCTGGTTCCGATGGCTCTCAATTCCATTACTTTGGTTTTGGTGGGGATCATTTTTCATAAACTCTTGAGGCACAACTACCCGCATGTGCCCCCTAAAGTCGTGAGCCCTGTTGGCACGAAAGATCCGGCTCCCATCCTGCGCGCCGGGTTTCATGTCGAGGATGTGGACGCAGCCCTGGCGGAGCTCGGTGAAGCATTTGACATTAACCGGAGCGACCTCGACCAGCTGCTCCAGCGTGTTGAACGACAAGCGCTACTGCGCACCCATGGCGATCTGACCTGTTCGGATATCATGTCGCGTGATGTGATCACGGTCAGGCCTGAAGATGACATCGAAACCGCCCTTGCCTTGCTGCTTGAGCATAATCTCCGCATTTTGCCGGTGGCCGACACATCAGGGCAATTGCTCGGAACCATCGGGCTACGGCAGATCGCACACGGCGGCAGACAGGTTCGCGAGGCAATGGTGCCAGCCTTCACCGCCAGCCCCAACACACCGGCTTTCAGTCTTCTCACCCCGCTGGCCGATGGGCTGATACACGCCGTTATCATCCAGGACACAGCCGGACGGGTTGTTGGCCTGTTATCGCAAACTGACCTGCTGGCAGCCGCCGGGCGGGTATTGCCGGCGACTGAAGCTGCCAAAGGCTGAGGCCCGGAGGGAACGAGAGCAAACACAGAGTGTTGATTTTCACTGAGATCTGACCCGGTATTTTCATCGAGATTTGACCCTGGTTTAAGATATGTCCCGCGCCATGCGGGACGGTCAAGGTGCTGTGTTTTTCTCCTTTCTGGTTTTTGGTTTGGCGGCACTGTCCTTGAAGCGGA
>JAGWOU010000068.1 GCA_028870815.1 Rhodospirillales bacterium
GCCGAGGTGTTGGCTGCCTTCGTGGCGCAGTTTTACGATGACAAACCACCGCCCGCGCAGATTTTGCTGAGCCACGCGGCGGAGGAGCAGGCGCTGCTGGAGGATGCGCTGAGCCTGAAGGCGGAGCGGCGGGTGCATATTCTCGTCCCGCAACGCGGCGAGAAAGCCGAGGTGGTGGCTCATGCCGCCACCAACGCCCGCGAGGCGTTGGAACGAAAGCTGGCCGAGACGGCGGGGCAGGGCAAGTTGCTGGCGGCGGTGGGCGAGTTGTTCAACCTGCCCGAAACGCCCAGGCGCATTGAAACCTATGACAACTCCCACATCATGGGCACGAATGCGTACGGCGTGATGGTGGTGGCCGGGCCGGAAGGGCCGATGAAATCCGCCTACCGCAAATTCGGCATCAAAAGCGTCATCACCCCCGGCGATGATTTCGGCATGATGCGCGAGGTGCTGCAACGCCGCTTCGGCCGTGCCCTGGAGGAAGACCCGGACCGCAATGGCGAAACCTGGCCGGACCTGGTGCTCATCGATGGCGGCGCCGGGCAGCTATCGGCGGCCAGGGCGGTGATGGCGGATCTGGGGCTGGAGGATATTCCCATGGCGGCCATCGCCAAGGGGTCGGACCGCGATGCCGGGCGTGAATGGTTCTACATGGAGGGCCGCGAGCCCTTCCAATTGCCGCCGCGAGATCCGGTTCTGTACTTCCTGCAACGCTTGCGGGACGAGGCACATCGCTTCGCTATCACCACCCATCGCGCCGCGCGCAGCAAGAAGATCACCACCTCCGAGCTTGATGAAATTCCTGGCATCGGCGCCGCGCGCAAAAAAGCGCTGCTGCTGCATTTTGGCTCCGCGCGCGGCGTAAAGGGTGCCGGATTGAAAGACCTTGAGGCTGTTTCTGGCATAAACCGGGCCATGGCCCGCGCCATATATGCGTTCTTTCATCCAGGTGTAAGATTGGAGGATTAGCGCGCCCTTGGCTTCGCGGGGGGAGCGGCTACATTTAGCGCGAAGCAATATGTGAGGGGGCTTGGATGAGCGGCACGGATTGGGCGGATGTAATGAAGCTGGCCGCCGCGGCGCCGGATATACGTGACCTGTTCAAAGCGGATGCGCAGCGCTTTTCCCGGTTCTCCTTACAAGGAGCGGGGATTCTTCTGGATTTTTCCAAAACCTCGCTCAATGCGGACAGCCTGGCGGCGCTGTTGGCCCTGGCCCGCGCGGCGGGGGTTGAAGCCTGGCGGGATGCGATGTTCGCTGGTGAGACCATCAATATTACCGAAAAGCGCGCCGTGCTGCACACGGCTTTGCGTGCTCCGGCCGACGCGGAGATTCGTGTTGGCGGCCATAATGTGGTGCCGGAGGTTCACGAGACGCTTGACCGTTTTCTCGCCTTCGCGGAGGCGGTGCGTTCCGGCACAATCGCCGCTTCGGATGGCGAGCCCTTCACGGATGTGGTGAATATCGGCATTGGCGGGTCGGACCTTGGCCCCGCCATGGCCACACTGGCGCTGGCGCCTTACCATGACGGTCCGCGTTTGCATTATGTCTCGAACGTGGATGGCGCGCATATCGCGGACACGCTGCGCCAGCTTAATCCGGCGCGGACGCTGTTTGTCATCGCTTCCAAAACCTTCACCACGGTGGAGACGATGACCAACGCGGCCACCGCCCGGCATTGGCTGGCATCGGCGTTGGGCGAAGCGGCGGTACCTTCGCATTTCTGCGCCGTGTCCACCGCGCTGGAGAAATGCGCGGCCTTTGAAATTTCTCAAGACCGTATCTTCGGGTTTTGGGACTGGGTGGGCGGGCGTTATTCCGTCTGGTCCTCTGTCGGGCTGCCGGTGGTCATCGCCATCGGGGCGGAAAATTTCCGCGCTTTCCTGGCCGGCGCGCGGGAGATGGATCAGCATTTCCGCACTGCCCCGCTGGAGCAGAACCTGCCGGTGCTGTTGGCGATGGCCGGCATCTGGCACCGGGACGCGCTGGGGTATCCGGCACGGGCCATTCTGCCTTACGATCAACATTTGGCGCGGTTTCCGGCCTATCTTCAGCAGTTGGACATGGAATCCAACGGCAAGCGCGTGACGCGTGAGGGCCAACCCGTTTCGCACCCCACCGGGCCTCTGGTGTTTGGCGAGCCCGGCACTAACGGCCAGCACGCCTTCTACCAATTGCTGCACCAGGGCACGGATGTGATTCCGTGCGAGTTCTACATCGCCGCCCAGGGGCATGAGCCGGAACTGGCGCATCATCACCGGCTGCTTGTCGCCAATTGCCTTGCGCAGGCCCAGGCATTGATGCGGGGGCGCACGCTAGAGGAAGCCGGCGGCAACCCGCACCGCGTGTTCCCTGGCAATCGCCCGTCACTCGTCATCGCCTATGAGAAGCTGGACCCGGCGACGCTTGGCAAGCTGATCGCGCTTTATGAGCACCGGGTGTTCACCGAGGCGGCGGTCTGGGGCATCAACGCTTTCGACCAATGGGGCGTGGAACTGGGTAAGGAGCTGGCCACGAAGCTGCTGCCTGTGGTTGAGGGCAAGGAAAGCCCTGCCCAAGCCGATGGCTCGACGGCGGGGCTTGTGGCTTATCTGCGTGGCGCCGGGGGTTAGAGCCGGATCGGTTTAGGTTGGGCTGTTTCGACCCAACCTAAACCGTCACGCTCTAACCGGGGGTAGCGCCGCGCTGGTGCAGCGCCTCCACACGGCTCAGCAATTCGGAGAAGACGAAGGGTTTGACGACGTAATCGTCACCGCCCGCCTCCAGCCCGGTCATCCAATCGCCCAGCGCGCCGAGGCCGGAGAGAAAAAGCACAGGCGTATCCACTCGTTTTTCCCGCAGCTTGCGCAAAAGCTCCGCGCCATCAACGCCGCCCGGCAACTGGCGGTCGAAAATCATCACATCGAACCGTTTATCCAGGGCTTGTTTGAAACCGTCATGGCCGTCCACGGTGTGAGTGACCTCGTGGTTCGCCTCCTCCATGCCGGTGGTCACCATCTGTGCCACGGACTCATCATCCTCGATGAGCAGGATTCGCATGAACTTTACTCCCTCCGGCAATCACAGCACTTGTCCGATTCTGGTATAGCGTTAATCTGCCTATACATGCCTTACGGCTGGGTGTCTTTTTTTAAAAAAGCAAGGAAGAAGCAGTTTTTCATGGCCGGGATATGACACCAGACGAGGGCGCGGACAGAACGCGCGAAGGAGCGCTCGAAGAGTTTGCCGCGCAGGTAGCGCATGATTTCAATAACCTGCTAACCGGCGTGATGGGCAATTTGGAGTTGTTGCAGTTGCGCGCCGCGCGCACCGGCGCCTTTGGGCTGGACGCCTATATTGAGGGTGCTAACACCTCCAGCACGCGCGCCGTGGAATTCGCCCAGAGGTTGCTAGTCTATTCCGGCCGCATGGCGCAGGCACCGGAAGCGGTATTGGTGACCGCGCTGTTGCGCGAGATTGCCGCCACGCCGGAAGGGCAAGGGCTGGAGCTGAGCCTGCCCGAGGACACGCTTGAGGTGCTGGCGGACCCCGCCGAACTGCGGCTGGCCATATTGGAATTGCTGCGCAATGCGCGCGAGGCAATGCAGGAAGGCGGCTCCTTCCCGATGCTTGGCGCGAAAGCGGAGGGTGGCTGGGTTACGATTATCGTGCGCGACGATGGCCCTGGTATGACGCCGGAGGTTCAGGTGCAAGCGCTGAAGCTATTGTTCTCAACCCGCCCCAACGGTGCAGGGCGGGGGCTTGGCCTTGCCATCGCGGCGCGTGTCGCGGCCAGCGTGGGTGGCAGGCTGGAACTGGACAGCGCGCCGGGAGAAGGCTGCGAGGCCAGACTATATTTGCCGATGGCGTGAGGTGGCTGGGACGGGAGGATTCGAACCTCCGCATGGCGGAATCAAAATCCGCTGCCTTACCGCTTGGCGACGTCCCAATGCGCGCGGGCTCTCATAAGCCGGTCTGGGGCGGCTGGTAAAGCCCCCCGCCCCAGCACCACCAGCCTGAACGCGCGGCGAGCGCGGTTGTCGCCGCTTCAGCTTCGGCGGCGGTGTTGAACAAAGCGAAGCAGGTGGCGCCGGAGCCGCTCATGCGCGCCAGCAATGCGCCGGGTAGGGCGGCGAGGGCCGTCAGGACATCGCCGATTACCGGCTGGATGGAGATCGCGACCGCCTGCAAATCATTGCCGCAAAGCCGCAAATCGGCGGCCATGGCGGCGGCGTTCGGCCACATCGCGGGCAGCGCTGGCGCGGGCGAGAATGCCCCGGTACGGGCCTTGAACACCGAAGGGGTGGGCACCGCCACGCCCGGATTCACCAGAACCATGCCAAATTCAGGCAGGCGCGGCGCGGGGGCCAGAATTTCGCCGATGCCTTGCATGCGCGCCGGGCTGGAGCGCAGGCAAACCGGCACGTCCGCGCCCAGTTGCAGCGCGATGCCTGGCAGATCGGCTATTTTTATTTCCCATAACGCGCTGAGCGCCCGCAGGCAGGCCGCGGCGTCGGCCGAGCCGCCGCCAATGCCTGAGGCCACCGGCAGGTTTTTCTCAAGGCTCAGCCTGGCGCCCCGCCCCGGCGCCAGGGCGCGGGCTGCCTTCAATAATAGGTTGTCGGGCTCGCTTTGCAGCGCCGCGCCGAATGGTCCGCCAAGGCTGAGGGTAAGCGCATCTGCCGCTTCCACTGTCACCTCATCGCCCACCGCGGGAAACACGGCCAGACTGTCCAGCAAATGGTAGCCATCTGCCCGTTTGCCGGTGACATGCAGGTACAGATTGACCTTGGCCGGCGCGAAGGAGGTGATGCTCACGGGGTTTGCGCGGCGAAATGCTGGTTGATCTTTGCCTCAAGCTCAGCTTTCAGCGCCGGGTCCGGGTTCAGGTTCAGCGCCCGGTCCCATTGATAGCCTGCCTGCAAGGGTTGCCCGGCCTGCCAGAAGGCATCGCCCAGATGCGCGTTCACTTCGGCATCGTCCGGTATCAGTTCCACGGCCTGGATGAGCAGTGCCAGGGCGCGTTTGGTGTTGCCGCGCTTCAGCTCGATATAGCCAAGCGAATCCTGCACCGCGCCGTCATTGGGGTCCAGTCCTGTGGCCTTGGTGAGCATGGCCTTCGCCTGATCCAGATGTTCGCCGCGCTGCGCCCAGCTAAAGCCAAGATAGTTCAGCACGTAGGGCTGGTCGGGGGAGAGTTTTAGCGCCTGTTCGATGTCAGGTTCCGCAGCACTCCAATTGCCCATCTGGTCCTCGCAGATGCCGCGGTCGAAATACAGCGTCCAGGCGTTGGGCGGCGGCGGGTTGCCCGAGAGGCTGATGGCCTTCTGGTAATAGGGCAGCGCCTGGGCGCATTGCCCCGCATTGCGCCGGATGTCTCCGGCGGCGGCCAGCAGCCCAGCATCGTTCGGTTGGCTGGCGATCAATTGGTCCACCAATGCCACGGCCTGGTCCGTTTTGCCGAGGCTGGCCAGCAGTGCGGCCTGCTGTAACGCGGCCGGACCGTAGAGCGGGTCGGAAGGCTGGATGGGCGCCAGCGTGGCGATGGCATTTTGCATCTGCACTTTGGTGGGCGTGTAATTGGGGACGCTGCTGTTGATCTGTGTGTTCGCCAGCAGCAGCCGCGCCGCCGAAAGGTCCGGCCGCAGTTCCAGCGCGAATCTTAGGAACGCCGCGCGCAGAAATGACGCCTGCGGCTGCGAGAGCGAGGCGGCGAGGGTGAGATACGCTTCCGCCATGCCCTGCACCGGGGTTGAGATCACCGGGTCGCGCATCTGCTTTTCCAGCTGCGGCTGGGCGATGGCGAGGTCCGGATGTGCCGCCACCAGCGCCGCCAGCACCGCTTCGGCCTGGTCGTCCTGGCCCTGTCGCGCGTACCAGCTAGAGATGACTTGAGCGAGGCGCAGATTGGGCGAATCCCCGGAAACCGCGCCATAAAGCTGTTTGGCGCTCTTGGTGTCGCCCGCCGCATCGGCGATGAGCGCGGCGTTGAGCACATAGACAGCGCCGAAATTATTGTCGTTGAAGGCGGGGCCGAGCGTGTTGAGCGCCGCCTGCTCATCGCCCTGGCCGAATTGGGTCCAGGCCAGAAGCAGCGGCTCGATCATCGCGGCGAGCTGGTCGCGTGGCAGGGCGTTGAAGAATTTCGCCGCGGCGGCGTAATTGCCGTTCATCGCCGCCTGGTTGCCGCGCAGCAGCAGGGCGAGGGCGTTGCCGGGCAGGCGCGGCGCCAGTTGGGCGGCTTCCTGGCTGCCGGAGAGCACCCCTGTAAGAAAACCCTCCTCGGCCAGTTGTTGGTTTGCCGGGTCGTATTTAAGCGCGGTGGCGTAAAAGCCGGCGGCGCTGGCCGGGTCGTCCACCGAATCCGCGTAGCGGGCCGCGAGAAAGGCGCCCAGCGCCGGATTTGAAGCGGCGAGGCTGGGCTTTGCAAGTGAGGCGGGCGTGTTGCCGCCAGGCCCTGCCGCGCAGGCGGATAGCATGATGCAAGCGGCTATGGAGGCACGGCGAAACGGCAGGAAAATCGGCATGATAACGGTGTAGCAGTGCTGTGAGTGGCGGGCAAAACGCGCCAAGCCATGGCGGGACGCGCTTGTTAGCGCCGCGGCGCTGGGATAGATTGCCGCCATGCAGCCAGGATTTGAGGCCACGACCGGCGATATTACCGTGCAGGTGCGGGTGGTTTATCTGGATGAGCAATCCCAGCCGGAGGCCGGGCAATTTTTCTGGGCCTATCACATCACCATCATCAATCATGGTGTTGAGACCGTGCAGCTTTTAAAGCGCACCTGGCGGATCACCGATGCTAACGGCAGGGTGGTGAATGTGCATGGCGATGGTGTGGTGGGCAAGCAGCCGGTGCTGGAGCCAGGCGAGAGGTTTGAATACAGTTCCGGCACGCCACTGGGCACGGCCACGGGCTTCATGGTCGGCACCTACCATATGCAGCTTTTGCCCTCTGGCATGGCATTTGACGTGGCGGTGCCCGCCTTCAGCCTGGACAGCCCATACCAGGACGAAAAGCGGCATTGAATGCCGATTATATTGGCGTGCTAATCCGCCGGCCCCATAATAACGTAAGATGCCGTGCCAGTCCGGCGACAAAATTTAAACGGAGCGCATTTTGAAAATTGATAAGAAGGACGGCAAGCCGGCCAAAAAGAAACCCGGCTTGGCGAGGCCGAACCGTGCCGAGGCGGAGGAAGCTGTTAGGACGCTGCTGCTATGGGCCGGCGAAGACCCCGCGCGTGAAGGCTTGCGGGATACGCCCAAGCGCGTGGTGAAATCTTACGAAGAATTCTTCAAAGGTTATGGTGAGGATCCGGTGGCGATCCTTTCCCGCACCTTTGAGGAGACCGATGGCTATGACGAGATTGTTCTGTTGAAGGATATCCGGCTGGAGAGCCACTGTGAGCATCATATGGTGCCGATCGTGGGTCTGGCGCATGTGGCGTATCTGCCGGGCACCCGCGTCGTCGGCATTTCCAAACTCGCCCGCGTGGTGGACGCCTATGCCAAGCGTTTTCAGATTCAGGAGAAGCTGACAGCACAGATTGCCAACACCATTCAGGAGGTGTTGCAACCGCGGGGTGTCGCGGTGGTGATCGAAGCGAATCACCAGTGCATTTCTACCCGTGGCGTGCACAAGCCCGGGGTTTCCATGGTGACCAGCCACATGCTGGGTGAATTCCGGGAAAATCCCTCGACCCGGCGCGAGTTT
>JAGWOU010000069.1 GCA_028870815.1 Rhodospirillales bacterium
CGCCGCCGCGATGAGCTGCTCTAGAACAACCTTGCCCAAGCCCTTACCGCGATGCGCCTTATGAACATATACGGAATGTTCAACGGAATATTTATAGGCAGGCCACGCCCTGAAGCTTCCGTAGCTACCAAAAGCCATCAACGCGCCAGCTTCGTCTTCAATGCCAATTACTGGAAAGCCGCCCACGGTCTTGGCCTCAAACCACGCAACCATATTTTCCATTGAACGCGGCTTGTAATCGTAAAGCGCCGTCGAGGTTAGAATGGCGTCATTGAATATGTCCAAGATCGTGGCGGCGTGACGCTCAAATGTACACTCAACGACCAAATGTTTCATGTATTCCTCTTGAAAAGGGGAAGCGCGGCCTAATGCGCCTCTCCCCAGTTCTTACCCACACCAGCCTCAGCCACCAGCGGCACTGAAAGCACAGCCGCACCTTGCATCACCTCGCGCACCAGCTTCGCCGCGTCTTTCGCCTCCGCATCCGGGGCTTCAAACAGCAATTCATCATGCACCTGGAGCAGCAGTTTCGTTGAAAGCCCTGCATCCTTCAACGCTTTCGGCAATTTTATCATCGCGCGCTTGATGATGTCCGCCGCTCCGCCCTGCAACGGCGCGTTGATGGCCTGGCGCTCCGCATAGGCGCGCAAGGCCGGGATTTTGTCTTTGATGCGCGGCACCCAGCAACGCCGGCCGAAGGGGGTAAGCACAAACCCATCCGTGCGGGCCTGTTCCTTCGTCGTATCCATATAGTTCCGAATCTGCGGGTAACGCTCAAAATACGCAGCGATATACGTCCTGGCCTCACCAGCGGAAATGCCAAGCTGCCGCGCCAGGCCAAAGGCAGAAATGCCGTAGATGATCCCGAAATTGATCGCCTTCGCCCGCCGCCTTGTGGCGCCATCCATCTCCGCCATGGGCACGCTGAACACTTCCGATGCCGTGCGAGCGTGAATATCCTCACCCTTCTCAAAACTTTCCTTCAACGCCGGAATATCCGCCACATGGGCCAGCAGCCGCAACTCGATCTGCGAATAATCCGCCGAGATGAGGCTATGCCCGGGCGCTGCGATAAACGCCTGACGTATCCGCCGCCCTTCTTCGGTCCTTATCGGTATATTCTGCAAATTCGGGTCGGTTGAGGAGATGCGCCCGGTTGTCGTCGCGGCCATCTGGAAGTTCGTGTGCACGCGTCCCGTGCGGGCATCAATCTGCTCCACCAGCGCATCCGCATAGGTGGATTTCAGCTTGGAAAGCTGCCGCCAATCCATCACCCGCGCCGCGATATCCGCGCCCTGCTCCGCCAAACCTTCCAGCACGGAGCTATCGGTTCCCCAAGCGCCGGTTTTGTTCTTCTTGCCGCCAGGCAGCTTCAAATCCTCGAACAGCACCTCACCCAACTGCTTCGGGCTGCCAACATTAAAGTTCCGGCCTGCGAGTTTGTGGATTTCTTCCTCAAACACGCCCATCCGCGTCTCGAAATCGGCGGACATGGTGGAGAGATCGGCTTTGTCCACCAGCACGCCTTCGGCTTCCATTTCCGCCAGCACGGGGATCAGCTTTTTCTCAAGCAGCTCATAAAGCGCCAGAGATTTATGTACCCGCAAGGCAGGCTTCAGCGCGCCCCATAACCGCAGGCCCACATCCGCCGCCTCGCCTCCCAGTTCCGCGGCTTTTTCCACCAGCGCCTCCGCGAAATTCACGCGGTTGCGGCCCGTACCCGTCACATCGTCCGGCGATTTCACAGCGTGGGAGAGATGCACCCGCGCCAGCGTGGCAAGGTCATGCGCGAAACTCCCCGCATCCTGGCTGTAGGAAATCAGCATCACATCATCCAAGGGTGCCACCGGCCCCAGCCCGGCGCGGGCAATCGCCTCCAGCCCAAATTTCGCGTCGTGGAAAATCTTCAACACCGAAACATCCGCGAACAGCGCCTTCAGCGCTGCGGCGGCATCATCCCAGGGCAGCTGCGGCTCAGCATCCAGCGTAATGTGGTGCTTGAGCGGCAGATACGCGCCCTGCCCCGGTTTGGCCGCCAGCCCCAACCCCACCAGATTGCCATGCAGGCCGTTTGGGTCGTCTGTCTGAATGGAAAGGGCGAGCAACCCGGTCTCCCGCGCCGTGGCGGCGATGGCTTGCAACTCGGCCAGTTTATAGATGGGTTTATAAGGCCCGAAGGGAGCGTGGCTGATCTCAACCGGCGCTTCCTCCTCGGCCACGCCATCTTCCAGGCCCAGCCGGTGGCGGATGGAGCGGAAGTTATTCTCAACCAGGAAGGCGCGGAGCACCGCGGCGTCCCAGGGCCGCACCGCCAGTTCTTCCACCGGCAAGGGCAATGGCACCGCGGCGCACAGCGTCACCAGCGTCTTGGAAATCCGCGCCGCCTCGGCATGTTCGATCAGCGCATCCCGCCGCTTGGAGGGCTTCATGGAGGGTGCCGCCTCCAGCACCGCCTCCAGCGTACCGTATTCGCCGATGAGCGCCGCCGCGCCCTTGGGGCCGATGCCCGGCACGCCCGGCACGTTATCCACCGAATCACCGATGAGCGCCTGAACCTCGATCACTTTCTCCGGCCCCACGCCAAACTTCGCCTCCACCTCGGCGGGACCGATGGGCGTGTTCTTCATCGGGTCCAGCATGGAAACGCAGGGGCCGAGGAGCTGCATCAGATCTTTGTCGGATGAGACGATGACCACCTCATCCCCCGTCTCACAGGCCTTCCTGGCGTAAGAGGCGATGAGATCATCAGCCTCCCAATCCTCAAGCTCGATGGAGGGCACGCCAAAAGCCTTGGTCGCCTCGCGGATGAGCGCGAATTGCGGCACCAGCTCTGGCGGCGGCGGCGGGCGATGGGCCTTGTATTGGTCGTAGATGCGGTCCCGGAAGGTCTTGCGCCCGGCGTCGAAAACCACAGCCAGATGCGTGCCGGTATGCTCCTTCAGCAACCGGGCCAGCATGTTACAGAAGCCGAAAACCGCGTTCACATGCACGCCGTCCGCGCGCTGCATGTCAGGGATCGCGTGGAAGGCCCGGAAGATAAAACCCGAGCCGTCAACCAGAACGAGCCTCAATGGCTCTCGTCCGCGCCCTCGCCATCCAGGATGAAGATGCGCGAGCAATAGGGGCAGGCGACTTGCTCGCCCGGAATACGCAGGTAAACCTTGGGATGGCCGAGCGGCCCCACACCGCCGTCGCAGGAGACAGAACGGGTTGTCACATGAATAATCTCAGAGTGGTTGATCGAATCCGTCTGTACGCTCATGGGTCGGCGCTCCGTTGCAAACTCATTTCCGCCCCCCTCTTAGCGGCATTCCGCGCCATACCCAAGCTGGCGCTGGCCGCAACCCTGGCTGGCTGCGCCGCTGTTCCCTTTGGGGTGCCGAAAGCCCGGCCGGGGCATCCGATCATCACCTCGGGCTATTTTGCGCTGAAGGACGGGACGCGGCAGCCCTACCGGCTCTACCCCGCCCAGGGCCGCGTGAAAGCGGTGGTGCTGGCGCTGCATGGCTATACGGACAGCCGGGATGGCTGGGAGATACTGGCCGGCTACCTCAACCCGCATGGCATCGAGATCTACGCGCCGGACCTTTCATCCTTCGGCGCCACCAAAAACCGCGGGCATTGGCCAGGCACGGCGACGCTGGTGGACGAATCCCGCGACGAGGTGGAGCATTTGCGCGCCCGCTACCCGCACACGCCGCTCTATATAATGGGCGAGAGCATGGGCGGGGCCATTGGAATTCTGCTGGGGGCTTCCGCCAACCCGCCGCCGGTGGATGGCTACGTGCTGTCAGCCCCCGCCGTGTGGGGCGGCCCGGCAATGGACCCGCTTTATAAGGACACCTTGCGGGTGGCGGATTTCTTCGCGCCGGACAAGCGGCTGACCGGGCAGTCCGTGCATATCAAAGCGTCGGACAATACGGCGGCGCTGATTGCCTTTGGGGACGACCCTCTGACCATCCACGCGCCCAGCATCAGCAACATCACCGGGTTGGTAAAATTGATGGGCCAAGCTCAGTCGGCTTGCGGGCATTTCAACAAAAAGGCGCTGTTTCTGTATGGCGGGCATGACCAACTGATCCCAAAGGAAGCGATGCGCGCCTGCTGGCGGGCGATACCGGCACAAGCGCCGGTGACACTGGCCTTCTACCCGCCGGATTACCACCTCATCCCGCGCGATTTGGAGCGGGCAGTGCCCAGCGCGGATATATTGGCGTTTCTGGAAGGGCGCGGCCTACCTTCGGACGCGCCGAGCCAGGCCACGGTGTTTCTGGCAGGTGGAGATTAACTCTTGCCAGGCAACGGCCGGGGACGGCCACTGGAATCGATAGCGACGAATTTGAACATCGCCTTGGTCACCCGCTCGTCATTCTGCTCGGCCCGTTCCCGCCGCCAGGCTTCGACCGAGATGTTCATCGAGGTCCGGCCGGTGGAGATCAGCTCGCAATAAACCGAGACTTCATCGCCCACCTTCACCGGGCGGATGAAGCTCATTGCCTCCACCGCCACGGTGACTGTGCGCCCATGCGCCGTGCGCTGTGCGAGATTGCCCGCCGCGAGATCCATCTGGCTCATCAGCCAACCGCCGAAGATGTCGCCATTGGCATTGGCATCAGCCGGCATGGCGATGGTCCGGATCATCGGCATGATGTCCGGCGGCGCCTCGCGCCCGGCCATTACAGGCTCTTTTCGATCCAGGCCTTCAGCACGGATTTCGGTGCGGCACCCACCTGCTGGGCAGCCACCTTGCCATCCTTGAAGATCAGCAGGGTCGGGATGCCGCGCACGCCATACTGGGTGGGGGCCATCGGGTTCTCGTCGATATTTACCTTCACCACGTCCAACTTGCCTTCATATTCCTCGGCAAGGGCCTCCAGCGAAGGGGCGATGGTACGGCACGGGCCGCACCATTCGGCCCAAAAATCCACCAGCACGGGCTTGCTGGCATTCAAGACATCCGCGGAAAAAGTCGCGTCGGTTACAGCTTTGCTCATGTGACACCTATGCAAATAAAATTTTCAGTAACATGGCGGCGAATGGCCAGGGGATCAAGCCAGCGCCGCCTTGTCCAGCATGGCATCGGGCACCGCCATGGCCTCGGCACGCGCAGTCCAGACCAGCACACAGCGCACGGGCCGGCCGGGATGAATCTGCCGCAGCACCGCGCGGTAAGCAGCAAGCTGCACGGCATATTTTTCTGGAATCCCCGCCGGACTGAGGGGCGGGTTCCTGTCCGTCTTGTAGTCCGCGACAATAATTTCTTCCGCGCCGATAAACACGCGGTCCGCGGCACCCCCCACCTCGCGCCCAGCCACCACGCCGGCCAACGGCACTTCGGCGCTGGAACCTGGGCCAAACAGCGCTTCAAGGGCTGGATCATGCAGAATTTTCAGCACGGAGGCGCAAATTTCCTGGGCCTCCGGCGCCAGTGCTGGCTGGGCCTTAAGATAGGCCAACGCCGCATTCTCCCGTGCCGACTCGGGCAGGCCGGAGAGATGCTGCAACAACGCATGCACGGCCGTGCCGCGCGCCATGGCCGCGATGCGTTTGGCGGCGGGGGTTTGCGGCCCGGCCAGCGGGCTGATGGCGAGCGCCGCACGGGAGGTTTCCTCCACAATCCGGCTCGGCACGATCCGCTCCGGTACCGCTTGTTCTTTGGGCGGTGGCGTTGCCCGCCAATCCGGCGCGGCACCCGCCCATGGCGGCAATGATACCACTGGTTTCACCCGCGCCTCAGATGCGCCATCGGGCGGGGCTTCCTGCGGGCAATCGTAAACCTGCGCGCCGTCCTCCGCCTGGCGGGCGGGCAAGCGGGCAAACCCAGCCTTCACCGCCTCATACCAACAATTTCCGGGAATGGTCTTGCGCCCCGCCCCGCAGATGAGAATCTCGTCCTCGGCGCGGGTGAGCGCCACATAGAGCAGCCGGTTATATTCCTCGATCTGCGCGTCGCGTTGGGCCGCCTGTGCTGTCGCTAATATGTTGGGGCGCAACTCCTTGCGTGGGCAGAACAAGGGTAGCTTCACGCCCTCCGCGTCCATCCATAGCAATCCGGTTTCCTCCTGTGGAAGACTTACCGTATCCGGTAGAATCACGATGGGCGCCTGCAAGCCTTTCGCGCCATGCACGGTCATAATCCGCACCTCATCGCCGCCCGCTTCGCTCTCGCGCTTAATGGCCTGCCCGGAAAGCCGCAGGCGCTGCACGAAGGCCTGCAAACTGCCCGGTTCGGCGACGGAAAATTGCAGCGCCTCGGCCAGCAATTCGTCCAATGGCTCGGCCGCCTCCGGCCCAAAGCGTGAGAGCAGCCGCGCCCTGCCGCCCAGCACGCCCAACGCATCCGCAAGCAGCACAAACGGCGTATCGAAATCCGCCCGCGCCCGCAGTGCCTCATAGAAAGCTTTCGGCGCCTGCCACTCGGCGCGTTCATCCGCCCGGGCGTAAAGCGCGCCCACAAGCGAGCCGGGGCGATTCATCGCCAGCTCCATCAGGCTTTCATCACTTAGGCCCCCCAGCGGGGAGACAAGAAATTGCGCGAAGGCGAGATCATCCTCCGGCAGCAGCAGCGCATCGCAAAGCGCCAGCATATCCGAAACCGCGGGCTGTTCCGGCAGCACCATGCGGTCCAGCCCCGCCACATCGATACCCCGCGCCTTCAACTCAGATGTCACTGCACCGACGATCGCCCCGCGAGAACGCACCAGGATTAAAAAATCTCCTGGCCGCGCCAGGCGGTTTTTCGCGGGCAGCATTCGCGTCAGGCGCTGCTCGATATAATCGCCCAGCTTGCAGGCCAGAATGGCGATGGAGGAATCGGCACTCTGATAATTTTCCGACACATCCCAGTCGGGAATCTCCTCGGCCTCGGCAGCTTCCGTGAGCGGCCAGAGTGTCGCCGCCCCTGCCTGACCAACACGGCTGACGCCATGTTGTAGTACCTCTCCAGGCGCGATCACGCCATTGCGCGTGGCACCTTCAGCGAACACGGCATCGGTAAGTTTCAACACTGGTTCCGTGGAGCGGAAGGAGACAGAGAGCGCGCCATCCAGCCAGCTACGCCCCGCACCGGCGGCCGAGGCTTTAAACTTCCCCTTGTAGAGATCGAAACTTTTTAAATCCGCGCCTTGGAAAGAAAAAATGGACTGCTTCGGATCGCCCACCGCGAAGATGCTGCGTGGCGCCGCCTTTGCGCCTTCTCCGGCAAAAAACTCAGCCGCGATGGCATTGGCGATTTCCCATTGCCGAGGGGCGGTGTCCTGCACCTCGTCCAGCAAAAGGTGTTCTATGCCGCCATCCAGTTTGTAAAGTACCCAAGCCGCGCCAGGGTCGATAAGAAGCTCTCTGGTCTGGCTGATTAAATCTCCATAGGAAAGTTCCGCCGCCAGGGTTTTCGTGTTACGCTCGGCCCGGGCGACGGGCAACAAAATCTCAAGCAATGCATTGTTGATTTTCAGAAGACGAATGAGTTTCAGCTTATCCTGAATCAACAGGATGCGCTGCGCCTCGGCGGCGAATTCCGCTTTGATGGCAGGCTCAAGATTCGCCAGTGCCTTGCCGCAATAATTATGAAGCGTGAGGATGCCCCCGGCCTTCGTTAGGCA
>JAGWOU010000070.1 GCA_028870815.1 Rhodospirillales bacterium
ACCCATGTTAGAGGAACCGTAATCGCCTAGGCCATAGACGAAATAGCCGTTCAGGTGGACGACGATGCTGCCCGGCGCCGCAACCGGCTTGACTGGCTGTGCGAAAGCGGCACCTGCGGCAAGCAAAGTTGCCGCAGAGGCCAAAAATAGTCTGCGCATAAAATCTCTCCTCAATCGCCGCATTCGGCGTTTCATCCGCCCCGTGAAGGCTCCCATGAGGCGTTGGCACAAAGATCCAACGCTACCCTGTGCGACTTGTAAGAATTTATTTCAGGCGGAAGCAATCTCAGAATTCTCTATTCGCCGGTTATTCAGGCGAGTGTGGCCGCCGCGCCACATGTATATGACATTACTGTTAATTTATTCCTTCAAAATACCCTGAAATTATAAGGATATATTTCAATTCAAAGACAAATTTTTGCTTATTCCCTATATCAATAATAGACATACATTTGATATACTGCAGCCTTTTCCGCACACTCAGACCGTAATTTTTTGATAGAAATTCTCTCAAAAAAACGCATTTATTGCTCCCACACCATTGCATCTGGTGCCCAGCGCACCCGCCTGGCGACCCGTAATTCCCCCCAACGCGCAGGGCTTTACCTGGCCAGATTGGCGCGCCAATTTGAGCCAGCCTGAAACGCCAAGTGTATTCGCGCCAGGATGCGAGGCGGTAGGAAACACAGGCGAGAGAAACACCAGCGCCACCTTGGCGCGGCGCGCCCTGGCCATTTGGGCCGCATTATGCGCCGAAGCGCTGCGCAAAACCCCGCGCCCGCCGGGCAAAACCGCGCCGCCGCGCAGATGCAGCCCTGCCCCCAACTCCGCCGCCAGCCGCGCGTCTCCGGCAATAATCAGCTTCAATTTCCGTGCGCGGCAGAGTCGCGCGACCCGCCTCGCCAGGGCGGCGCGGTCCGGATGTGTGTCATGACGGAACACTACGCCGCACAACCCCACCGGCAACCGGCTGATGATGGGCAGCGGGTCCGCCGCGCGGCGTTCATCGGTAAAAAACCAGAGCGGCGGCGGGCCAACACGGCGGCGCTTTACCGCCCGCCCCCAGGCGATTAACCGTGAATCCATGCCCGACCTTAGCCCGATCGCCCGGAATCTTGAAACAATCCGAGCCAATATTGCACAGGCCGCCGGTGCTGCCGGGCGCGACCCGTCCGGCATTACGCTTGTCGCCGTCAGCAAAACCCACCCGAAACAGGCGGTGCTGGAAGCAATGGCGGCGGGGCTTTTCGTCTTTGGCGAGAACCGGGTGCAGGAAGCAGCGGAGAAATTCCCCATCGCGGGGGCGCGGCTGCACATCATCGGCGGCTTGCAAACCAACAAGGCCGAGCAGGCCGTGCGCCTGGCGGACGCGATCGACAGCCTGGACCGCCCGCGTCTGGCCGACGCCATCGCCAAGGCGGCCGAAGCGGCGGGCCGGCTGCCCGACTTGCTGGTGCAGGTGAATATCGGTGACGAGCCGCAGAAATCCGGCATCCCCACGGCTGAGGCCGATGCCTTCATCCGCGCCATGCGGGCGCGGTTTGGGGAGGCGCTGAAGGGGCTGATGTGCATTCCCCCGGCGGAACAAGACCCGGCGCCGCATTTTCGCAGGCTCGCCGCCATGGCGGATATGCATGGTCTGCCCGTGCGCTCCATGGGCATGTCGAGCGATTACGCGGCGGCCATCGCCGCGGGCGCCACCCATATCCGCATCGGCACCGCTATTTTCGGCCATCGGTAAAACCATGCCGGATTGAGGGCGAAATAACATTTAATGATTCAAATTAACCAAGTTAGAGCGTTTTTGCGGTAATGCGGACTGTGCGGCGGCGCCTATTGGCTGTATCTGCAAGCCTGCATTTCTATTGCCCACGGAGAATTGGTCCCCGGTGATCAGATTATCGATCCCGTTACGCCAGGCGTTATCGCGTCTGACATTGCCCGTGATGCTGGTGTTTTCTCTCGGCTGCGTGCTCATCGGCCGCGCGGACCAGAATTTCTCCGGCCATCTCAGCGCCGCGCTCGACGATGTTCTTGCGCCTGCTTACATGCTTGTCTCCGGCCCCATCCAGGCGGCGGAGCACGGCACCGGCGAAATCGGGCATCTGTTCTCGCTCAGCGAGGAAAACGAGCAGCTGCGCGAGCAGAATGCCGAGCTCCTGCAATGGCAGGAGGTGGCGATGGCCCTGTCCGCGCAGAACGACGCGCTGAAAGCCGCCTTGCATTTCATGCCCTCACCCACACCGGATTTTTCCACCGGCGAGGTGGTGGCCGATCTCGGCGGCGTCTACTCCCGGTCGGTGCTGGTGCTTATTCCGCCCTCCACCGGCAACCCAAAAAACTTCATGGGCGCCATCGCGCTGGACGGGCGGGGCCTTGCCGGGCGCGTGGTGGATACAGGCAGCCGCGCCGCCCGCGTTCTGCTGATCACCGACATCAACAGCCGCATCCCCGTCGCCATTGGCGCCAATGGTGCTCCGGCCCTGATGGCGGGCAATAACGACCCAGACCCCTTGCTATTGTACTGGTCGCCCAGCCAGCCTCCGCCAGAAGGTGCGATGGTGCTCACCAGTGCTGAAGGCGGCGCCTTCCCGCCCGGCCTGCCTGTCGGCGTGGTGCATTACAACCAGGACAACCAGCCGGAGGTGCTGCCGCTGGCGGATCTCGGCGGCCTGCGCCTGCTGCGCCTGTTTGTTTACCCAGACAAGCTGCCGGCGCTCACCCCCATCCCGCGCGCTTCTCAGGCGGCGGCCAAAACGCATTCGCGGAAGCGTTAAGGCTTGGCACGCGGCCCCACACTGCGCCGGCGCGCACGCTGGTGGCGCCAAGTCGATGCCGCATCGCGCTGGGTGTTCCCTTGCGCAACCTTGATCTTCGGCCTGTTCATCATCGGCATGCCCTTCGGCATCCCCGGCCAGGCGATGTTGCGGCCGGTTTACGCCATGGCGTGCGTGTATTTCTGGTCACTCTACCGGCCGGGATCCCTGCCCGCCCCCCTCGTCGCCCTGTGCGGGCTGTTGCTGGATCTACTCGGCCTGTCTCCCTTTGGGGTCTGGGCCGTGCTGCTGCTGCTGTTGCAATGGGTCACGTTGCTGCTGCGGCGTAAACTCGTGCCGGCGCGCTTCCTTCTGGTCTGGGTGGTGTTCACGGCCATGGCGGTGGTGGTTGCCACACTGGCCTGGGCCGCGGATTCGGCATTCAACGCAACCTGGCTGCCCACCACGCCGCTGATGTTCGAGTACCTGCTCGCGGCCGGGTTATACCCCGCCTTGGCGGCGCTGCTCATCAAGGCGCATCGCGGCCCGGCGGCGGTGGAACTGTCGTGAGACGCCCGCAATGAGGCGGCAGGCGAAAAGCCGCACTGGTTTCACCCGGCGCGCTTTGCTCATTGGTGCGGGCCAAGCGGCGGTGTTCGCCGCCATCACCACGCGGCTTTACCATCTGCAAGTCTCCCAGCACGGCAAATACGACCTGATGGCCAAACAAAACTCCATCTCGGAGCGGCTGGTGGCACCCGAGCGCGGCATTATCACAGACCGGTTCGGCGCCGTTCTGGCAGGGAACCAGCAGCACTGGAACGCCTTGTTCGTGAAGGATATGGCGCCGGAGCCCAGCGTGGTGCTGGAAAATTTCTACCGCCTCATCCCGCTTTCCGACGATGAGAAAGCCCGCATCCAACAGGATCTGGCGGCACATCCAGGCTATATTCCGGTCATGCTGAAGGACTGGCTGGACTGGCCGGACATGGCGGCGATCGAGGTGAACACGCCGAACCTCCCGGGCGTGATCGTGCAGGCGGGCTCCAGCCGCACCTATCCGCTGGACCGCGCGGCGGCGCATGCGGTTGGCTATGTCGGCCGGCCGAACCAAAAGGAAGCCACCCAGAATTCCGTGCTGGCGCTGCCGGGCATGCGCGTTGGCCGCACCGGCGCCGAAGCCGCGAACGATCTCTCCCTGCGCGGCTCCCCTGGCTTCGTGCAGACCGAAACCAATGTGCGCGGCGAGGTAATGCGCGTGGTGGCCCAGGATAACGGCACCCCGGGCGACACCGTGGCGCTGGGGCTGGACACCGGGTTGCAGCAATTCGCCGTGCAAAGTTTTGGCGACCAGACCGGCGCCGCAGTGATGCTGGACGCCACCACCGGCGAGATCCTCGCCATGGTCAGCACTCCCTCCTTCGACCCCACGCTGTTCGACAAGGGTGTGCCCAACGACATCTGGAACGGTTGGATGAACGACCCGCGGCATCCGCTGCTCAACAAGGCCACGGCGGGGCTGTTCGCCCCCGGCTCCACCTTCAAGCCCAGCGTGGCGCTGGCGGCGCTTAAATGCGGCGCCCTCACGCCGGACTCCACCCATACCTGCCCCGGCTTCCTGAAACTCGGCGACCATATTTTCTGGTGCGACAACCACGACGCCCACGGGACAATCAATGTCGTCACCGCCTTACAGGTGAGCTGCGACGTGTTCTTCTACAAAACCGCGTTGGATACCGGCATCGACAGGATTGCCGCGATGGCGACCAAGATGGGCCAGGGCGTCGATCTCGGCTCGGACGTGCCGCATGTGCAAACCGGGCTGGTGCCGACACATGAATGGGCCAAAAAACACGGCATCGACTGGGTGAAAGGCAATACGGTGGTGGAGGGCATCGGCCAAGGCTACGTCCAGCTTACCCCGATGGCCCAGGCCACCATGATCGCCCGTGTCGCCAGCGGCCTCGCCGTCACCCCTCACCTCACCCGGCGCGTGGGCGGCGTGCTGCAACCCGACTCCGTGCCGGGCGCGGCCCCGGCGCTGGATGTGGACGACCAGCATCTCGCGGTTGTCCGCCAGGGATTGTTCGAGGTGGTGAATACCCCGAACGGCACAGGTTACGGCTCGCGCCTTACCATTCCGGGCGTGCAGATGGCCGGCAAAACCGGCACGGCCCAGGTGCACAACAACACCGCCGCCGAGAAAGCCAGGAACTTCAACGACATGACCATGGCCTGGGCGCAGCGCCCGAATGCCTGGTTCGTGGCCTACGCTCCGGCTGACGCCCCCCGCTATGCCCTGGCCGTGCTGGTGGAGCACGGCAATTTCGGCGCCCAGACCGCCGCACCCATCGCCCACGACCTTATGACCTACGCCCTGCTGAACGACCCAGCCGGGCGTGATAAACCCCTGGCCAACCCGCCGCCGGAGCCACCACCCACCGTGCCGCAGGACAACAGCGCGTGAACACCGACGCCAGCCTCACCCTGCGCCGCCCATTCCGGGAACGCTCCTTCGGCCTGGCGCGCAAATTCATGCGCGTGAACTGGCTGTTCGTGCTGTGCGTCTGCCTGCTCGCCGGGGTAGGTTACGCGGCGCTGTATTCCGCCGCCGGCGGCTCGCCCCAGCCTTACGCGCAAAGCCAGCTCATCCGGTTCTGCGGCGCCCTGGTGCTGATGCTCGGCATCGCCATGGTGGATATCCGCTTCATCGCCAAACTCTCCTGGCCCGCCTGGGTGCTGGGCGTGCTGCTGCTCATCGCGGTGATGAAATTCGGCCATGTAGGCTTGGGCGCCAAGCGCTGGATGACGGTGGGCGGCGTGGAAATCCAGCCATCCGAGCTGATGAAGCTGTTTCTCGCCATGGCGCTGGGCAGCTATTTCAAACGCGCCACGCCGGAGCAAACCGGCAATTTTCTCTACGTGCTGCCCGCCATTCTCGCCACGCTGGTGCCAATGGCGCTCATCCTGAAGGAACCCAATCTCGGCACCGCGATCATCACTGGCGCTGTGGGCGCCACGGTGATGCTGGGAGCCGGGGTGCGCTGGTGGTGGTTCGCCTTGCTGGTGGTCGTGGTGGCCCTCTGCGCGCCGATTATCTATCACCACCTGCACGCCTACCAAAAAGCCCGCATCGACATCTTTCTCAACCCCGGCGCTGACCCCTTAGGCGCCGGCTACAACATCATCCAGAGCAAGATCGCGCTCGGCTCCGGCGGGTTCTTTGGCCAGGGCTTCCTGCACGGCACCCAGAACCAGCTCAACTTCCTGCCCGAGAAACAGACGGATTTCGTCTTCACCATCATCGCCGAGGAATTTGGTTTTTTCGGCTCCGTCGCGGTGCTGGCGCTGCTCATGTGCATCGTGGCGCTGGGCTATTACACCGCCCTTTCCTGCAACCATGTTTACGGGCGGCTGGTGGCGCTCGGCATCGCCACCAATTTTTTCCTCTATTGCTTCGTAAATCTCTCGATGGTGATGGGCCTCATTCCCGTGGGCGGTGTGCCGTTGCCGCTGATCTCCTATGGCGGCTCGGCGCTCACCGCCGTCATGCTGGGCTTTGGGGTGCTGATGTCCATCCATGTGCATCGGGACGTGGAGTTCCCTGAGCGCGAGGATTTCTGAGCCGCCATGGCGATATTGGTGTTCGATTCCGGCATCGGCGGGCTCGGCGTTGTCGCGGCCCTCAACCAGCTTGCGCCGTCCCTGCCGCTTTCCTACCTGGCTGATAACGGCTTCTTCCCCTATGGCGAAAAACCGGACGAGATTCTGCTGCCGCATATTCTGCGCGTCATCGGCGAAGCCATCGCGCGGGAGCAGCCGGAAGCGGTGGTGATCGCCTGCAACACCGCCAGCACCATCGCGTTGGCGGCATTGCGAGAAGCCTTCCCGCTGCCCTTCATCGGCTGCGTGCCGCCCATAAAACCCGCCGCCGCCGCCAGCCGCACCCGCTGCATCGGCGTGCTGGCCACCGCCGCCACCGTGCGCCGCCCCTACCTCAACGGCCTCATCGAAACCTTCGCGCCGGACTGCGCTGTACTCACCCTCGGCACGCCGCATCTCGCGGAGCTGGCGGAACAAAAATTCCGAGGTGCCACCGTGGATGTTTCTGAGGCCGCCGCGCCTTTATTCGCGCAACCCGGGGGAAATGCCATCGATTCCGTGGCGCTGGGCTGCACCCATTACACCTTTCTGCTGCCCGAGTTTCTGGCCCTGTGGCCCAGCATATCCTGGCACGATCCAGCTTTTCCCGTGGCAAAACAGACACTGAAAATCATCGAACCGCTTGGCCTTTCGCAAGCGCCACGCACCGCCCGTTTCACCGGAGACATCCTGGCCCCTGATCTGCTGGTCCCTTTCGGGCTGGAACCTGATTTCAATCCAGCCTGAACCGGTAGAACAAAGTATCCACCGCCATGCGCGGATAATCCGCCGGTAAATCCTCACGCGCCACCTTCTCAAATCCGTTCTTCTCGTAAAAACGGCAGGCAGCGCGCAAAATCTCCACGGTGCCGAGCACGACCTCATCCGTTCCGGTGACGCGCGCATGGGCCAGCAGCGTCTCCAGCAGCGCCTGGGCCACGCCAAATTGCTTGCCGCGCCACGGGGCCGCCACGAACATCTTACGCAAACCGCCGCCACTGGCACCGAAGGCTTTCAGCGCGATGCTGCCGATCACCCGGCCCTGCACCTCCGCCACCCAAAACCCGCCCCGCCCGGTTTGATAAAATGATGGTATTTCCAGCAAGTCCGGCTGGTCCTCAAGTGTGACCGGCACGCCGAACTCGCCTTGCTGGATCGGCAGAATGAGGTCCACTACACCCTGCTCATCTGT
>JAGWOU010000071.1 GCA_028870815.1 Rhodospirillales bacterium
GGGTGAACTGCATTTCTCCGGGCTGGATCGATACCGGGCATTATTCCATCCGCCCGGAGGACCACGCCCAGCACCCGGCCGGACGGGTGGGAAAAACCCAGGATATCGCGGAGCTGGCTGCCTTCCTGCTCAGCCCGAAGGCCGGGTTCATCACCGGTGCGGAAATGATCGCGGACGGCGGCATGACCAGGAAGATGATCTATGAGGAGTGATTTGGCGCTTGTAAATCGACTGCATTTAGATATATCTATTTATATCTAAATTCAAGCGAAAGGAATTTGCCCATGCGGCCCAACCATTTTTTTGAGGTGATGGAGGCGTTACGCCACCGGCGCCGGTTCATGCATCACGAGCATCGCCATGGCCGCCACGGCCCCGGCGGTCGCCACCGCCTGCTTGAGCATGGCGATTTACGGGTGCTCGTTCTGCATCTCATCAATGAGGCGCCGCGCCATGGCTACGAGCTGATCAAGGCCATCGAAGACCTGACCGGCGGCGCCTACGCGCCCAGCCCCGGCGTGATCTACCCAACCCTGACCATGCTGGAGGAACTTGGCCATGTGACCGCCGAAACCGAAGGCGCGAAGCGGCTGTTCAGCATCACCCCCGCCGGCGTGCAGACGCTGGAAGCCTCAGGCGCGGCGGTGCAGGCGATGCTGGCGCGGCTTTCATCCGGCCCCGGACGCGACGCCGTGATGCCGGTGCGCCGGGCGATGGAGAACCTGAAAACAGCCCTGCGCATGAAGCTGGGCGGCCGCGCGGCCGACCCCGAAGCGATGCGCAAGGCCACTGACATGATCGACGAACTCGTCCGCAAGATCGAGGCGCTTTGAATAAGCGGTCTTGCCCAGCCCCGAAAGGAACCCGGAACGTGAATGCCACGGCCATTATCCCCACCGCCAGCGCCAGACGCTATCTCGGCCAGTTCGTGAGCCATTTCGCCCATAAGCTGCCGGCGATCCGCGAGCCTGACAACAGCCAGGGCGAAGTGAGCTTCACCACCGGCCTCTGCACCATGGATGCGGATGCGCAGAAACTGTCGATCATTCTGAACGCCGCGGATGAGGCGGAGCTAACCCGGTTGAAGAACATCGTGGACCGGCATCTGCTGCGCTTCGCCTTCCGGGAGGAATTGCAGATCGCGTGGCTATGAACCGGACTGCGGCTAAACCGTGCCTTTCGGCCAGCGCCGGTGCAGCCACAGCCAGTCGCCGGGCGCTTCTCTCACCCAGCCTTCCACGATGCGGTTGACCTCGGCGGTGAGCGCCAGCGTATCCGTGCTTTCAGGCAGTGGAAGCGGTGGTTCGCAAACCACATGCAGCCGCGCCGGGCCAAGGCGCTTCACGTGAATGGGAAACACCGGGCAGCGCAGCCGCAGGGCGAAGCTGGCCAGCGCATCCATGGTCATGGCGGGTTTGCCGAAGAAAGCCACAGCCAGGCCGGTGTCCAGTTTCTGATCCACCAGAAACCCCAACGCCCCGCCATTGCGCACATGCGCATAGGCCCCACGCGCGCCGGCCGCGCCCTTGGCGAACATCTGCACCGGGCTGTCATACCCATCCCGCCGGAGCCGGGCGAGCATCTCGTCCACCAGCTTGTTGGAGGGGGCGCGGTACATGAAGCCGAAATTCACGTTCTTCGTGGCGGCGATTAACGGCATTACCTCCCAATTGGCGGTATGACCGGTGAAGAACAGCGCGGGCTGGCCCGGCACCAGATGCGGCGCCACATGCTCGTCCCAGCCTTCCAGCACATAGCCTGGCTTCACGCTTCCTTTGGGAACCTCCCGGAGCGCCCGCAGGCAAACAAGTTCGGAGATGGTCTGGCCTAGGTTGCACCAGACCTGACGGAGAATCAGTCTCCGTGCCTCGGGCGAAAGCTCGGGCATGGCGAGGCGTAAATTAGCATCCCCCACCTTGCGCGTGACCGGCAGAAACGGGCCAATAAACCCCGCCACCGCGCCGCCCAGCCGCGACGCGGTTTCAGGCGGCAGCATAGCGAGTAGGCGGATCAACCCGCGCACCAGCCGCGCCTCGGCGCGGTGGGCAAAACTGGGTGCAGGCGCGCTCATGCGTTCAGCAGCAAATCCAGCGCGGCCTCATCCTCCCACGCCAAACGCGCCCGCACCACCAGGCAGGCAGCCCGCAAGGCCGCCGGCAGCTTCACGAAATCCTTGGCGGTGGTCACAAGCTTGGCGCCGGTGTCGGCGGCTTCGGCCAGCAAGGCCTTGGCCTCCTTCGCGGCATAAACATGATGGTCGGGATAGGCGTGGCTGTTCACAAGCTCCGCGCCCAGAGAAAGCACGGAGCGGAAGAATTTTTCCGGCCGGCCGATGCCCGCGAAGGCGATTACCGGGCGGCGGCCCAGAGGCTCCACGCAATCGGGCATCATGCTGGCACGCAGAACCGGCATGGAAGGCGGCAGCTGTGCCAATGCGCCGGTCTCGTCATCGCCCACCAGAACCGCCGCGTGGCAGCGCCACGCAGCACTCTGCACGGGCTCGCGCAGGGGGCCGGCGGGCAGCAGCAACCCATTGCCAAAACCATAGCCGCCGTCGATCACCAGCAGCGAAAGATCCTTGCGCAGCGCCGGGTTTTGCAAACCATCATCCATGACGATGGCGGTGGCCCCCTCCGCCAATGCCAGCCTGCCGCCCGCCGCGCGGTCCTCGGCTTTTATGGTTGGTGCAAGTTCGGCCAGAAGCAACGCCTCGTCGCCCACCTCAGCGGCGGTGTGCAGGCCCCGCTCCACCAGCAGCGGGCCGCGCAAGGCGCCGCCATAGCCGCGCGTTAACGCAAACGGGCGGCCGGGCAGCCGGGTTAAAATATCCAGCGCCACAACCGTTTTGCCGGAACCGCCAACGCCCACATTGCCGACGCATATGGTTTTGATGCCGATGGAAATCCCCGCGCGGCGCACCCGGCTCGCGGTCGCAATTCGGGTGATAAGCCCGAAGGGCCGTAGAAGCTGCGCGGCGGGTCCGCGGCGGGTCCAGAATTCCGGGGCGATCATGGCACGCCTTGCAAGATGGCGTGTGAAAGCCGTTCAGGCAATCGTTCTGTGTCCATAAAAGCCGCCGCGGCGCGCGCACCGGCCGCTTGGGCGGCGTGCGGATCGGCCAGCCAGCCTTGCACGGCGGCGGCAAGTGATGGTGCGTCCGCAACCTCCAGCAGCGCCTCGGCAGCACGCAGCCGCGCTGCGCTCTCTTCAAAATTCTCCAGATGCGGCCCGCAAATAACCGGACGGTCCAGTATGGCGGGCTCTACGATGTTGTGGCCGCCGAACCCCACCAGCGAATTGCCGATAAAGGCGAACGGCGCGAGGCGGAAGAACAGCCCCAGCTCACCCAGAGTATCCGCCACGTAAACTTGCCCCGGCGCTGGCATCTGCCCCAAGGCGCGGCGAGGTGCTGCAGCGCAGAGGGCCGCCACCTCAGCGCCACGCTCAGGGTGGCGGGGAACCAGAAGCGTCACCAGCGCGGGGAACTCTGCCAGCAAGGCCTGATGCGCGGCGAACACCAATTCCTCCTCGCCCGGGTGGGTGCTGGCCGCCAGCCAGACCGGACCGGGAAGTGCTGCCCGCAACGCCGCTAATTCCACTTCATCGCAGGGCAAGGGGGCCGCGTGAAATTTCAGATTGCCCCATTCCAGCACATTGGCGGCACCCAGCGCCCGGAAATTCGCGGCGTCTCCGGCCGATTGCGCATGAATGGCGGCAAAACCGCCTAACAGCTTGTGCGCGGTGGCGGGGGCGCGCCGCCAATTGGCCGTGGAGGCGGCGGAAATCCGGCCATTGATGAGAAAACGCCTGATCCCGCGCGCATCGCATGCCGTCAGGAGGTTCGGCCAGATCTCGCTTTCCAGGAACACCGCCGTATCTGGCCGCCAATGGTCCAGAAAGCGCGCCACCCAGCCCGGCACGTCCAGCGGCACGAACTGATGTACCACGTTCTCCGGCAGCCGCTCCGCCGCCAGCCTGGCGGAGGTGACGGTGCCGGTGGTGAGCAGCACCGGCCCCGCCGCCGCGAGCAGGCGGATGACCGGCAGGGCGGAGACCGTTTCCCCCACGCTGGCCGCATGCACCCAAATGAGCCGCCCCGGCGGGCGCGGTAAGGAGGCAATACCCTCGCGTTCCGGCAGACGCGCTTCAATCTCCTTGCCCCGTGCCGCCCGGCGCCGCAGCATCCGGCGCAGCGCCGGTGCCGCCAGACGCGTGGCCCCAGCATAGACGCCAAGGATCATGACACCACCGCCCGTGCGTGCGCCTCGTTCAACGCCGCCTCGATCTCCGGCAGGGCAGCGCGCCAGCCTTCCCGCGGCACATGGATCGGCGCGCCGCATACTAAAACCAGCCGCCCGAAGGGCAGCGGGATGCGCATGCCGTCCCAGCTATTTTTCAGCGCGATGAACCGGCTCGTCGCCGCGCCGCAAGGCAGAACCACGGCACCGCTCAACCCCGCCAGCGCCGCCACGCCGGGTGCCGCGCACCGCGCGGGGCCGCGTGGTCCATCAGGCGTCAACACCACGTTGCTGCCAGAGTTGATCAGCCGCACCAGCTCATGCAGCCCGGCCGCGCCGCCATTGGAACTGGAACCGGAAACCAGGCCCAGGCCGAAAACGCGCATGATGTTGCCGATGAGCTGACCATCCCGGTGGCGGCTGGCCAGCACCACGGCGGGGCGTTGAATGCCAGCCTTTCGCGCCTCGCGCCACAGCCCCGGCATGGTGGGCAGCATTTCGTGCCAGAACGCCGCGATAACCGGCTTGTTGTTTTCCACCAGGGCAGACAAATTCTCCCGCCCCTCGACCCTGAGCCCGAACTGTAGCCGCAACGCGGCGCGGATATACCAGGCCAGAAGCCGGGCCAGAGCTGCCTGCGCGGGCTTTGATTTCAGGACGCTTTTCACCCCGCCGCCGGTAGCATCAACCGCCGGCACTTGCCAGCGCATCCGCCCCCCTTGCCTAATGACTTGGCGGCGGTGCTGGCTGTTCCGCGCTGCGGCTTGCCGCACCCTTTAACGATGGCCGCTTGCGCCACTCCCGGTCTATCGCGGCGTTCATCTCCGCGCCGAACAGCACTACATAGGCGGAAATGTAGAACCACATCATCAGGCCGATAAGTGTTGCCAGCGGGCCGTAAGTGGCGCTGTAAGCCGCGAATTTACCAACATAGAGCCCAAACGCCCAGCTTGCCGCCAGCCAGGCGATTGTGGCGATGGTGGCCCCCGGCGCGTAGAAAATACGGCCTTTGCCGGCGGGGCCGAAACGGTAGAGCAGCCCCAGCGCGATGATGACAAACCCAACCATGGAAATGAAGCTGACCAGCGTCACCAGGAACTTCATGCTCGCCGGCAGGCCGAGAAACGCCAATGCGATCGGCACGAACACCAGAAACCCAATGGCCAGAACCGTGCCGAGTACGGCGATGAAGGTCATGCTGAGGGCCACGGCGTAGAACCGGATCATCCCCCGCGTTTCCTTCTCCTGGTAGGCCAGGGTAAGCGCGTTGATGACAGAGCGCGTGCCGGTGGAGGACGACCACAGAGAGATTAAAAGCGAAACGGCGAAAGACACGCCAAGACCCTTGGCCGGCGCACTCACGATATCCTGTATCCGCTGGGAGATGAGGCTGTACACATCGGGCGGCATGAAGCTTTGCAGGTAATGCAGCTGCGGCTGCACCGTGTCTGGGTTGAAGACCAACCCGTACAGCGAAATGAGCATGGTGATGGCGGGAAACAGCGCCAGCGTGGCATAAAAGGCGCAGCCCGCCGCAACCAGGGAAACGCGCTGGCTGGCGGTGGCACGAGCGCCGGAGACCACTGCGCGCCTCAGCACGGGCCAATGCTGACGCTTGAGGATTTCCTTGATCATTCTGAATGATTTAAAAGATTAGCACGCGGGATCAACCACGTAATGGAAGCTTAATCAGCCTTCCAGCAGAAACGCCTTGATCCGTGCCTGGCTTTCGTAATCCATCAGCGCCGGAGCGTGGCCCGCATCCTGCACCACATAGCCCTCTGCCCCTTCGGCCAGCATGCACTCATAGGTTTCGGGCAGCAGCAGGTCGCTGCGGGCACCGCGGATGACGAGGCGCGGCATGTGGATCAACTCCCAGATCGGCCACATATCCACATCCAGCGGCACCGTGGCGCGGATCGGCTCGATGATCTTCGGGTCGTAATGCATCGCGATGGTTTTGCCCTCGCCCGAGGGGTCTGGCACCTGCCGGGCGGAGGACCGGGCCAGGGACGACCACTCGGCATCGGAAAGCACGCCGAAAGGCTCATGCACCTCGCGCAAATGCTGCGTCAGCGCCACGAGAGAGGCGAAGCGCTCAGGTGCCGCCGCCATATAGTCGCGGATGCGGGCGAGCGCCGCGGCGGGAATATGCGGGCCGATATCGTTGAGCACCAGCCGGGTGATGGGTGTGCCCTGCGCGGCGGCGATCATCATGCCGCAAATGCCCCCCAGCGAGGTGCCAACCCACGCCACGGGCTTATTGATCTGCGCCAGCAGATGCGCCAGCGCCAAGGCATAGGTGGGCGGCTGGTAGGCAAGTCCGTCGGCCAGCCAGTCGGACTTTCCACGCCCCGGCAGATCCGGGCAGATGACATGGAAGCGATCTGACAACGCCTCGGCCAGCGCGTCGAAATCCCGCCCGTTGCGGGTGAGCCCATGCACGCAAACAACCGCCGGGGCAGCTGGGTTGCCGAATTCGACAAAGGCCATTTTATAGAAGCGCGCGCCAAACAAATAATTGACCGACCCAGACCGCGCCATCGACCGCCCCCTTACTCGACCATACGAAAATCCTGGCTTATGGCCATAGATGATGCCGCCTTTTGCCACAACCAGCCCTGCTGGAAGGATAATCACCGTGCTTGTGGCGGCGGGGCTCGCGCTGAATCTTGCGCTGTTGGCCGCACTGCTGGCCGCCCATACCAGGCTGAACAGCGACTTCATGGCGTTCTGGTCGTTTCCGCGCTTCGTCGCGGTGCATCCGCCAGGGCTGATCTATAACGCCGCCGCGCTCATGGCCTTCCAGCAACGGCTTTATGCAGGGTTTCACAGTTTCTACCCCTATCTCTACCCACCTACGCTGCTGCTGCCGCTCTCCTGGCTGAAGCTTCTGCCCTTCGGCCCGGCGGAACTGGTTTGGACGCTACTGGGGGTGGCGGCGCTTGTGTTTGGCGTGCGCGCCATGTTTCCCGCCCGCCCTTGGGCCGTGCTGGCCGGGCTTCTGGCCAGTCCGGCGGCGCTCATCTGCGCCTCTACCGGGGAAACCGCTTTCTTCACCACAGCCTTGCTGCTGGCGGGCTTTGCCTGCCTGCCACACCGCCCGGTTCTGGCGGGGTTATGGTTCGGGTTGCTGACACTGAAGCCCCAGCTTGGCGTGCTGCTGCCCTTCTTTTTGCTGGCACGAGGGGAGTGGCGGGCGATCCTTTCCACCTGTGTCACCGCCTTGCTGTTGAACAGCCTCTCCTGCGCGGTTTTCCCGGCCAATCTATGGGCGCTGTGGTGGCATACGCTGCCGGCTTATCAGAGCAGCTATTTCAACGCGGTAAAGGCGCTGAACCTTAATATCAT
>JAGWOU010000072.1 GCA_028870815.1 Rhodospirillales bacterium
ATTATGACACATATGGATATGATGCTGCTGACCGTCTGACGTCGGATGCTGGATATTCCTACACGCCATCTGGTGGGTATACTCCGTTATACACAAACAACTTTACCTATAACAGTAATGACTTCCTCTTGAGCGGCGGATATCCCTCAAACCTTAACCCTTTTCTGGGAAGTTTTACCGCCACCCCAAAGAGTAACAGTGACGAAATAAGCTCCGTCACCTATACAAATTCTATTGGCCCAACGACATATAATTATACCTATGATGCCGATGGAAATTTGGTGAGTGACGGGGCAAATACATATCTGTGGGACGCTGAAAACAGGCTAATCGGCATAAACTATGCCTCAGGAGGCGGGACCAAGTTCCGGTATGATGGGCTGAACCGCCGGGTTGCCATCATCGAGACGGTGAATGGTACGTCGACTGAAACTGACTATCTCTGGTGTGGACAAAAGCTTTGCGCATCGTACACTCCTTCGGGAACGGTCACAGCCCGCTATATGCCGCAGGGTGAAGCGCAGTATTCAGGCAGCACTCAGACCAATCTATATTATCAGTTTGACCATCTCGGCAGTGTTATCGGTGTTACCGATAGTGCTGGGAACCAAAAATGGACGCCACAGCATGGGGGGTATTATTCACCTTGGGGGCTGTCACTATTCCAGGGCAGCGTGACGCCAACATTCCAGTTCGCCGGAATGTTCTATCATGGGCCGTCCGGACTGTATCTTACGCTCAACCGCGTCTATGATCCAAAGACAGCCAGGTGGATTTCAAGAGACCCGGCAGGTGAGTTGTTTGATCCAGTGGGGAATTTGTACACATATGTCGGGGGAGATCCGGTTAACAACATCGATCCGCTGGGGCTTGCTGCACCATGGGCACCATACCCGCCAAGTAACATTCCAGGTGGGCCTTGGTCACCAGCTCCAGGTCAGAGACCTGGGGCGTATTACGGTCCCAAACAACCGAGCGGTGGTAGGCCAATGTGCCAATATGTGCCGCCGGGAGATCAGGGAGGTCCTCCTGGATCGAAAGGCTACTGGAAAACTCAGCAGCCTGGCCAGAAGGGGTGGGGGCAGCGGTATAACCAGCAAGGAGAGCCGATTACGCCAGATGAAGCGCATCCAGGGCCGTCGGGTTCTGCTCCTCCTGAGCCTGCATCACCGACGCCAGAACCTTCAGTACCCGAGGTTCCTGAAGTGCCGCCGATCATAGAAATTCCATAGAATTTTAGAGGTTTATGAAAGTGGGAAGTATGAGTGAACCCGCCGATGAAGATTCTTATGTAAATAACTACCACTATTTCCATAAGGTTTTGCTGGTTCTCGCCGAAGACGCGGAGGAACAGTGTAAACTTTTAGGCTATTTCAACGTTGCCTGGGAAATCAAAGATGATGCCCTCAGTAATGGCCAGGCTGTTTTGAACACCGTTGATGCTCAGCTATCGGAGCAGCAGAAGGATCGGATCAAACGGCTCCTGGAAAATGTGGCTGACATACCGGGTGCGGTTGTGAACGTACCAAATACCAGGGAGGCCCATCTCCGTGCGATGAACGATCCATGCTGGGTTCCGATACGAGCCCAGGCCAAACAGTTGATCGCTATCTTGAGCGGAGAAACGGATCGGGTTGACGCGGTTCTCAACATAAAGCGGCCGTAATTGCCTGCCTGCGCTAGCATACCTTGGTCTGTAGTAGCTGCATAAGATATTACCACACGGGACCTTCGAGATTAGAGCCAGCGTTTGCACCAGCCATTGCGCGGACATATGCGCCAGCTTTTGCGTTGACGATTGAGCACGGGAATGAGCCGGCAATTGAGTTGATGATTGAGCCTAGGGATGAGGCCGGCGAAGAGGTAGCGTCTCCTGGCGCGTTCATCCGATGACCCTGACGATGGCGTTTTTGAGGTCGGCTTGATCGGCGGCGGTGAGCGTGCCGAGCTGGCGGATGATGAGGGCTTGCTCCAGCGTAGCGAATACCGGCTTGACGGCGGAGGGTTTGAGCAACCCGGCGGTCTGCCAATCACGGAGCCAGACCTCGCCCAGCGCCGGGCTGGGGCGGAATTGGCTGGTGATGGCCATCAGCACGACATCCGGCTTGGCCTGGTTGTAGGCCAGGTTGCTGACGATGACGGCGGGCCGCTGTTTTGAAGCAGCCTGGCTGGTGAAGGGGAACGGGACGAGGACGACATCGCCGAACTCATAGGGCATCGTAGGCGTCATCTTCCGGGTTGTTCCAGATCGCGGCGAAGGCGGGCGCGCTCACGGCGCTGGCGGCACGGGTGAGCGTGCGCTGCTGCTCGCGGGCGGCGATGAATTCGACAAAATCCTCGATCTCGGCGATCCGCTCGACGGGCAGCGCCTGAATTTTTTCGAGCAAGGCTTGAGGGTTCGGCATGGAGCCTCCTTAGCGGACGAGGGCCTGTATCTGTTTTTTGGTCAGGAAGGCATCGAGCAGGGTTTTGACGACGAGCTTGTCGGCTTCCGGCAATTGCTCGACCTCCTGGAACTGTTTTAGCAGCTCGCGGTCGGAGAATTTTGCCTTGGCGGCGTCATCCTCGACACCATCAAGGAGATAATCCCCGGTGACGCCGAGCGCATCGGCCAGACGCTTGAGCGTGTCGCTGCCCGGCCGGGACAGGCCGCGCTCGAACCGGCCGATATGGGTGTAATGCAGCCCGGCCTGCTGCCCCAGCTCGGTCTGGGACAGGTTCCTTTGCTTGCGCAGGGTGCGCAAGCGCTCCGCGAATCCGGCCAGTTCGTCGGCCATATCCAGCACCTCGGTCACATTGGTTGCCCTGAATGTAGCCAGTTTGCCGGATGTTTCCGGGGAATGCCACGCCATCATGCTCGATTACCCGCTCAATCTGCTTGACCAAGTACAGCATGGTTGCTACGCGATCAAGCCAGTCTGCTTGATGTAAAAATATTTTTGGTGAGGGTTCGGCATGGCACGTATCCCGGATGCGGAGTTGGAGCGGCTAAAATCCGAGGTGTCGGTTTTGCGGCTGGTTGAGGCGTCGGGGATGAAGCTGGCGCGGCGGGGCAAGGACTGGGTGGCGTGCTGCCCGTTCCATGCGGAGGACACGGCCTCGCTGGTGGTCACGCCGGAGAAAAACCTGTTCCATTGCTTCGGCTGCAATGCCGGCGGCGGCCCGCTCGACTGGGTGATGAAGCGCCAGGGCGTCAGTTTTAGGCACGCGGTCGAACTGCTGCGGGAAGGTTTGCCCCTGGCCGCCGATGCGGGGGAGCCGGCGGCGCCGATCAAGCATTCGACCGTGCGCCGCTTGGCCCCGCCGGTCAGCCTCGATGCCGACGAGCGGGCGCTGCTGAACCAGGTGGTGGATTATTACCACGAGACCTTGAAGCAGAGCCCGGAGGCTTTGGCCTATTTGCAGGCGCGCGGCCTGGTGCATGGCGAGTTGGTGGACAGGTTCAAGCTGGGTTACGCCAACCGGACGCTGGGGCTGCGCCTACCGGAGAAGACCCGCAAGGCCGGCGCGGAGCTGCGCGCCCGGCTGGAGCGGATCGGAATTTACCGCGAGAGCGGGCACGAGCATTTTAACGGCAGCCTAGTGGTGCCGGTCTTCGATGAGGGCGGGAATGTCACCGGGCTGTACGGGCGCAAATTGCGCGACGATCTGCGCCCCGGCACGCCGAAACATCTGTACCTGCCCGGCCCGCACAAGGGCGTGTGGAATCTGGCTGGCATCTCCGCCGGTGGCGGGGAGGTGATTCTCACCGAGGCACTGATCGACGCGATGGCATTCTGGTGCGCCGGGTTCAGGAATGTGACCGCCTGTTATGGCACCAACGGCTTTACGGAGGATCACTTGGCACTGTTCCGGCGGGCCGGGATCGAGCGGGTGCTGCTGGCCTTCGACCGGGATGCGGCCGGGGAGCGCGGCGCCGGGGAGCTGAGCGCGCGCCTCCGGAAAGAGGGGTTTGGCACCTACCGGATCGCCTTCCCGAAGGGCATGGATGCGGCGGAGTACGCGCTGAAAGTGACCCCGGCGGGCAAATCGCTCGGCATGCTGATCCGCAAGGCGGAATGGCTTGGGGAGGGGCAAGGGCCGGAACGGGAGGCGGATGCTTCGCTTCCCCGTTCCGGGGAAACTGCACCGCCGGAGCTGGTGGCGCCTCCCGAAGCTGCTAAGGAGAAAAGCCGCTTTGAGGATGGTGGCCTTGAGCCGCCGCCAGTGCCGTTGCCTGCCGCGGTGCTGCCCCCGGCGCCCAGCCTGGTGCTGGAGGCGGAGGTGATGGGCGAGGAGGTGGTGCTGCGCTTCGAGGCGCGGCGCTGGCGGGTGCGGGGCCTGAGCAAAAATCTTGCCGCCGGGGTGCTGAAGGTGAATTTGCTGGTGGCGGGCACGGAAACGTTCCATGTCGATACGCTCGATCTTTATGCGGCGCGCGCCCGCGCGCTGTTCGTGCAGCAGGCGGCGGCCGAGCTGCATGTGCGGGAAGAGGTCCTGAAAACCGAGCTGGGCCGGGTGCTGCTAAAACTCGAACAGATGCAGGACGAGACCATCCGCGCGGCACTTGAGCCGCAGGTACCGGCCGGGCCGGCGATGGACGAGGCGGCGCGCGATGCGGCCTTGGCGCTGCTGCGCGCACCGGATCTGCTGGGGCGGATTCTCGCCGATCTTGATGCGTGCGGCATGGTTGGCGAAGCGACCAACAAGCTGACCGCCTATCTGGCGGCGACGAGCCGCAAGCTCGACCGCCCGCTGGCCGTGGTGGTGCAGAGTTCGAGTGCGGCGGGCAAATCCTCGCTGATGGATGCGGTGCTGGCGATGATGCCGCCGGAGGAGATGGTGCGGTTCTCGGCGATGACCGGGCAGAGCCTGTTCTATATGGGCGAAACCAATTTGAAGCACCGCGTCCTGGCGATTGCCGAGGAGGAGGGGGCGTCACGTGCCGCCTATGCGCTGAAACTGCTGCAATCGGAGGGGGAGCTGACGATTGCCAGCACGGGCAGCGATGCCAATGGCAACCTCGTCACTCAGACCTACCGGGTGGAGGGGCCGACCAGCCTGTTCATGACGACCACGGCGATCGATGTGGACGAGGAGCTGATGAACCGCTGCCTGGTGTTGAGTGTCGATGAAGGCCGCGAGCAGACGCGAGCGATTCACCAGCGCCAGCGTGAGCGGCGGACCCTGGCGGGGCTGGCGGCCAAGACGCAGCGCGACAATGTGCAGGACATGCACCGCAACGCGCAGCGCCTCATCCGCCCGCTGGCCGTGGTGAACCCTTATGCGGACCGGCTGACCTTCCTCGATGATCGGACGCGCACCCGGCGCGACCATGAGAAATATCTCGGGCTGATCGACGTGGTGGCGCTGCTGCACCAGCATCAGCGCCCGGTCAAAACGCTGAGCATCGGCGAGCGGCAGATCGAATATGTCGAGGCGACCTTGGCCGACATCGCGGCGGCGAACCGGCTGGCGCATGAGGTGCTGGGGCGGAGCCTGGACGAGCTGCCGCCGCAGACCCGCCGGCTGCTGGCGGTGATCCAGGCCATGGTGCGCGGCCAGGCCGAAACACACGGCATCGCGCCGGGCGAGGTGCGGTTCGGCCGCGCTGACATCCGGCGCCATGCGGGGCTGTCGGACACGCAATGCCGGCTGCATCTCGACCGGCTCACCACGCTGGAATTTTTGCTGATCCATCGCGGCCGGCGCGGGCAGAGCTTTGAATATGAGCTGCTGTTCGATGGCGACGTGGCGGAAGAGGCGCCGCATCTGCCGGGGCTGATCGACGTGGACATGCTTTGTTCTGAGGCTATGGCGTCAGCCTCGCGGGGTGAAACACCCCGGAACGCGGGGCCATCGCGGGGTCAACGCGGCCCCATGGCGGGGGATGCGCGGTCTGCCGAAACCGCCGCAAAGCCAGACCCGGCAACGGATTCCGGAGATTCCCCGGAAGTGCCGCCAGAATCGCACCCCCTACGGGTCAACGGCCATGCCGGATCATATCGGCAGGGCCATGTCATACCTTCTCCCTTAGCCGCCTCGGCTTAGACCATGCCGCGCAAGGGCCAGCGGCTGAAAACCCGGCGGCCGAACGCGGTCAAACCGGCCGGGCCGGGCAAGCGGACGGGCGATCCGCTGGGGCATCTGGAACTCATCGCCTTCATGGAAGCGCATTTTGAGTGGATGCTGGTGGCGGGATATTCGGCCGACACGGTGCGCGCCCGGCGCGTTGCCATCCGCCACTTTATCGCCTGGGCGGCGGAGCGGGGCCTGAGCCGCCCGACCGAGATCACCAAGCCGGTGCTGGAACGCTACCAGCGGCATCTGTTCTATTACCGCAAGCCGGATGGCAGGCCGCTGACCATTGGCTCGCAGCATTCCATGCTCACCCCGCTCAAAGGCTGGTTCCGCTGGATGGCGCGGGAGAATCACCTGCTGTTCAACCCGGCCTCGGAGCTGCAACTGCCGAAGCTGCCCCGGCATCTGCCGCGCTCGATCCTCTCCATCCAGGAGGTGGAGGCGATCCTGGCCGAGGCGGAACCCACGACGCCGCAAGGGGTGCGCGACCGCGCGTTGCTGGAGACCCTGTACTCGACCGGGCTGCGGCGGACCGAGGCGGCCAAGGTCAAGCTTTATGATCTCAATCTGGCGCGCGGCTTGCTGTTTGTGCGCGAGGGCAAGGGCGGACGGGACCGGGTGGTGCCGGTCGGCGAGCGGGCGCTGGCCTGGCTGGACCGTTACCTGGTCGAGGCCAGGCCCCAGCTGATCGCCGCTCCGCATGACGGGCTGTTCGTCACCGATTACGGCGAACCGGTCGGCCCCAATTATATCGCGGCCAGGGTCAAGCTCTATATGTACCATGCCGGCATCGCCAAACCGGGGGCGGCGCATCTGTTCCGCCATGCCATGGCCACGCACATGATGGAGGCCGGCGCCGACATCCGCGTGTTGCAGGCCCTGCTCGGCCATGCCCAGCTCAACACCACCGAAATCTACACCCATGTCTCCATCGAGCATCTGCGCGCCATCCATGCCGCGACACATCCAGCCAAGCTGACGCGCCCCAACGCCGAACCCCAGCCTACCGTGCCCCCGGCAGAGCCGGACTGACCCCCCACCGGCTAACATCCCTTCTTAGCCGCCTTGTCCGCCTGGGCGCCCCAGGCCGGGACAAAAACCATGCCCCTGGAAAATTTGCTTCCCAAAGCCGGCCGGTTCCCTGCTAGGATGCTCTCAACCCCTGGGAATCCCTATGGAAAGTTGGCCCAACTACGACGGAGGTGCGACGGGAAAAAGATTCTACAGCTATGTCAATGGAGACCCAATCAACAACGTCGATCCGCTTGGGCTGTGGGAAGTCTCCGCTTACGCAGGAGATGGCGCGGCTGCAGAGATCAATTTTGGCTATAATAACGGCCAGTGGAACTTTGGAGCTTATGGGGGGGTTGGAGTAGGCGCGGGTGTAGACTACAATGGTTCCCCCGAAGCTGAGCAATGCCAGTCTCCAGGAATTCATGAACTTGGAGTCCAGGCGCAAGCCG
>JAGWOU010000073.1 GCA_028870815.1 Rhodospirillales bacterium
GAGATTCAGCGCCACCGCCGCCACGCCGATCTTCAGCGGCGTCACCGTGTCGCCGCGCGCGTAAAAACCGGGGGTGAGGATTTTAATGAGCGCGAAAACCGGCAGGCCGATGGCGAAGGCCGCCAGCGAATGCCCCGCCAGCACGGCGTTATGGGCGGTGAAGGCGCCGCGCACGAAGGCCACGTCCATCACCGCCTTCGCCGCTACTGAAAGCCCCACGGCGGCGGGCAGTGTTAACATCAGCACGCCCTCAAACGCCCGGTTGAGGGCAGTGTTCGCTTCCACTTCCTCGCCCAGCGCGATGTTCCGGGTGACCGCAGGCAGCAGGGCAGTGCCCGCGGCGGTGGCGATAACGCCCAGCGGAAGCTGATTCACCCTGTCGGCGTAATATAAAACCGAAACCGAACCGGCGGGCAGCAGCGTGGCGATAATGATATCGATGGAGACGTTCAACTGAGTCACCCCGGCACCGAGCAAGGCAGGCCCCATGCGCCGGAACATCGTCCTGATCCATGGCGAAAACCGAAGACGCGGACGGATGAACCGCATGCCCGCCCGGCGGATGGCCCAGAGCACGAGGCCCATCTGTGCAATGCCCGAGGCCATCACGCCCCAGGACAGCGCATAGCCCGGATTGGCCATATGCGGCGCCAACCAGAGCATCGCCGCGATCATGAAGATATTGAACAGCACCGGTGCCGCCGCCGCCGCCGCGAAGCGGCTGAGCGCGTTCAGCACGCCGGAGAACAAGGCGGTGAGGCAGATGAAGAACAGATAGGGGAACATGATCCGCGTCATGTCCACCGCCAGGCCGAAGCGCCCGCCATGCCCGGCGAAGCCCGGTGCCAGCACATAAAGCAGCCAGGGCATGAAAATCTCGCCAAGAACCGTGACCCCGCCCAGCCAGAGGGCCATCACCGCCGTTGCCTCCTCGGCGAATTCCGTGGCGGCACTCAAGCCATCCTTGTGCAGAATGGTGGAGATGGCGGGCACGAAGGCGGCGTTGAACGCGCCCTCCCCGAACAAACGCCGGAATAGATTGGGCAGACGCAAAGCCACGAAAAACGCATCGGCCACCGGCCCGGTGCCCATCACGGCGGCGATCAGAATATCCCGCGCGAAGCCGAGAATGCGGCTCGCCATCGTCCATGCTCCGACCGGGAAGGCGCCGCGTATCATGCAGCCGCTCTTACTCAGTTCGGCAGAATGAAGCCATAGGCCGGATACTGCGTGATACCCAGCGCGTGGGCGGGCTCGTACCACACCCGCACCAGGGACCAATTATTGTCCCGCGATACATCCACAACCGGCTGATTCTGCTCAATGCGGTGCGGCAGCCAGTTGGACTGCGTCACCAGCACCTCGCGCGGGGATTCAATTGCCGTCACCACCGCCAGATGCCCCACATCCATGGCGCCGTGCGGTTTGAACACCAGCACCGCCCCCAAGCTGGGGCGGTGTGCACGCGAATAAATTCCGTCAGCCTCGCCCCACCATTCATATGCATCGCCTTCAAGTTGAATCCCGGACACGTCGCGGGCGTAGGGCACACAGGTGAGATGCGTGGGCGTGCCGAAATGTGAAGGTGATTCAAGCCTTGGGCCGCCGGCGCAGCCGCTCAGTGCCAGCCCAAGCGCCAAGCCTGGCGCCCATGCGAAGCCGCAACCTCTCGGTGCAATCCTCATCTTCATCGCTTTGGCAGTCTGCCGGAAGCCGCGGCCGCGCCGCAAGCCCGCTTGATCCGGGGGGACGCATTGTCTAGCGTCCCCCGCATGGCCGCAATTTCCATGCACTCGCCTGTCGGCGATCTTACGCTGTTCGCCGAGGATGATGCCATCGTGGCGCTGGAATGGGGGTGGGGCAGCCCGCAAAACCCCTCAGCTTTGCTCCGCCGAACCAAAGACGCGCTGGATGCGTATTTCGACGGCGAAGCGCGGCTGCCGGACGACCTGCCCTTGAATCCCGCGGGCACGCCCTACCGCCGCAGGGTATGGGCGGCATTGCGGACCATTCCGCATGGGCAAACCCGGTCTTATGCCGCACTGGCCAAAGAAGCCGGCGGCAGCCCGCGTTCCATAGGCGGCGCCAATGCCGCAAACCCCATCCCCATCCTCATCCCTTGCCACCGGGTGCTCGCCACCAGCGGCATCGGCGGCTACTCCGGCGGGGAGGGACTTGCCACCAAACGTCTCCTGCTCGCGCTGGAAAGCCGAACCAAGGCGGCCCACGCATGAGCAAAGCCATCCGCATCCATGCCAATGGCGGCCCGGAAGTGCTGAAATGGGAACAGGTTCCCACACCCCGGCCCAATGCCACCGAGGCGCTCATCCGGCATGAAGCAATCGGCGTGAATTACATCGACATCTATTTCCGCACCGGGCTTTATAAAACCGCTCTGCCCGCGACCCTTGGGATAGAAGGCGCGGGCATTGTACTGGCGGTGGGCGAGAAGGTGACAAACGTCGCCCCCGGGGACCGCGTGGCCTATGCGGGCGGACCGCTCGGCGCCTATGCGACCGAACGCGTGATAAATGCCGACAGGCTGGTGAAGCTGCCTGACGACATTGATTTTGAAACCGGCGCGGCGATGATGCTGCGCGGCCTGACCGCCTATTTTCTACTGCACAGGACTTTTAAGATTCAGCCGGGGCAGAAAATTCTGGTGCATGCGGCGGCGGGCGGCGTAGGGCTGATTTTGTGCCAATGGGCCAAGCATCTGGGCGCTGAAGTGATCGGCGTTGTGTCCTCCGAAACCAAGGCCGAAATCGTCAAGGCCAATGGCGCCGCCCACGCCATCATCGGCCATGCGAACCTGGCGGCGGAGGTGAAGCAGATCACCGGGGGCGCCATGGTACCGGTGGTGTACGACAGCGTCGGCAAGGACACATTCAACGCCAGCCTGGACTGCCTCGCCCCGCTGGGGTTGATGGTGTGTTACGGCAACGCCTCCGGCCCGGTGCCGCCACTGGATATCGCCACGCTCGTCACCAAGGGCAGCCTGTTCCTCACCCGGCCCAGCTTCGCCACCTATATGGCTGCGCCGCAGGATATCGCCACCGGGGCGGCCGCCTTGTTCGATGCCGTGCGCTCCGGTGCCGTGAAAATTCTCGTCAACCAGACCTTCCCGCTGGAACAGGCCGCCGCAGCCCATGCCGCGCTTGAAGCACGGCAGACGACGGGCAGCACCGTGCTGCTGCCTTAACCCATGGCCCGCCCTCGCGCAGCAAATGGCGCGCCGCTGCTTTACGGCGCGGCGGCAGGTGTCCTGGCAGCAGCCTGCGTACTGTGCATGTTGTTTGTGGACAAACCGGTAGCCGCATTCTGGCACCAGCATCAGGCGTTGCGCCCGCTGTTCCAGGCGGCGGCGGCGCCGTCGCTTCTCGCTTTGCCCGCCGCGGGGCTCATCCTGCTCGCCGCCCTGGCGCGGCGAATGCGCGGGCAGGCTTTGCCGGACCGGCTCTGGCTCACCATCGCCATTGCCACGCTGGCCGCCACCTCCGCCAAGGACGAGCTGAAATGGATATTCGGCCGCGCCTGGCCTGGCTCCTGGCTGAAATACGGGATCTACGGCTTTCATCCTTTCATTGAGAGCACCCTCTACGGCGCTTTTCCCTCCGGCCACACCAGCTACGCCGCCGCCCCGCTGGGTGTGTTGTGGATTTTGCACCCTCGCTGGCGGTTGGCCGTGGCGGCATTGGTGCTGCTGGTGATGGCTGGTCTTGTCCTTGCAGATTATCATTTCGTCAGCGACGTTCTGGGTGGTCTGCTCACCGGCGGATTCTGCGCCTGGGCGGCGGTGCGGCTGATGGAGCCGCGCCGTGGCTGAGCCCGGCCTGAACAGCCGCCATTTCATCCCACTATTCATTACCCAGGCGCTTGGCGCGCTGAACGATAACCTCTTCAAAAATGCGCTGGTGGTGCTGGCGCTCTATAGGCTTTCCGCCGGGCAGGCCGGCGCGCTTTCAGCACTTTCAGGCGGATTGTTCCTGCTGCCATATATTCTCGTTTCCGCCCCCGCCGGACAATTGGCGGACGCGCACGACAAAGCCAGGCTGGTCCTCTGGACCAAATACTGGGAACTGGGGCTGATGGCGCTGGCGCTGGCGGGATTCCTCACCGGCGATTTCCTGTTTCTGATGGCGGTGTTGCTGGGGCTGGGCCTGCAAGCCGCGTTTTTCTCGCCGCTGAAATACAGCCTACTGCCGGATTGTTTCACCGGGGACAGGCTGGTGAAAGCCAATGGCGCGGTGGAGGCCGGAACCTTCGCGGGGATTGTGCTGGGCACAGTGGCGGGGGGCATTCTGGTGCTGCTGCCGCACGGCAGACTGGCGGCACCCCTGGTGGCGATCGCGCTTTCGGTGGCGGGCATCGCCAGCGCGCGGATGATACCCCCGGCACCTGCCCGCGCCCCTGGCCTGAAGCCGGACTGGAATCTGTGGCGGGCCAATGCGGGGCTGCTGCGCGGCGCCGCGGCCAACCGTCAGGTCTGGTTTGCCTGCTGGAGTATTTCCTGGTTCTGGGCGCTGGGAGCGACGGTTCTGGCCGCTTTTCCTGTTCTGGCCAAAACCCGCCTGCACGCGGATGGGCATGTGGTGACGCTGCTGCTGGCGGTCTTCGCCGTGGGCGTGGGCGCAGGCTCGCTGGCCGCCGCGCGGTTCGTGCGCGCGGGCCGGTTGCTGCATTTCGTAATTCCGGCGGGGCTGGGGATGAGCCTGTTCATAGGCGATTTCGCGATCTCGACGGCGCATCTCTCAGCACCGGACGTGCCCAGCCTTTTAGCCCATGCCGCGGGCTGGCGGGCCCTGGCGGACCTCGCCCTCACCGCCATTTGCGGCGGGTTGTTTTCAGTGCCTTTTTACGTATCGCTGCAAGCCAGCGCCGCGCCGGCTGAACGCGCCCGCATGGTGGGGGCGAATAATGTGCTGAACAGCGCGGCAACATTGCTGGCCGGTGGGGTGGAGGCCGTTGCCTATACGCGCGGGCTTGGCCCTGGCCCCATTCTGCTCGCCGCGGCGGCGCTGAATCTGCTGATCATAGGCTGGATCTGGCGATCCGCCCCTTCATCCCACCCATAAAAGCCAACCTCGGAACGCATGAAGGCTCCATAATCATGCGCATAACGCATGGCTAATATACGTACTTACGTACATATTGTGTTTGACTTAGTACGTACGTCCGTATATGAACAATTCATCGAGGCAATCATGCCCCGCCCCATTCAAAGGATCAAAACCATGTCAAATTTCGTTAAGTTTGTTTCCGTTGTGGCCCTGGTTGGCTCTCTGGCCCCCTTCGCCGCGCAGGCCCGCGCCGGGGATTTCCGCAATTCGGCCGCCCCCGCGATCCATGCCGTACAGGCTCAGAACAACGGCGCCTTTGTAGCCGGACGCGGCTCTGAAAACGCCCGCTTCGCCGACAACGCCAAATCCTTCAACAATCGCGGCACTGTCGCCCGTGTTGCTTATGCCTACAACCAGGAGCCTGTGAGCCAGCGTTGGGTTGGTGGCGCCGCGACCGATAGCTATGGTGGCTAAACGCCGAACCTAAAGCAAAAACCTACAGAACAAGCCCCCGCTGTCACCCCTGTGGCAGCGGGGCTTTCTGTTTCGGGGTGGGATCGTCAGCGCAATAAAAAAGCCCCGCATATGCGGGGCTTTTTTTGGCATTTAAGCACTTAGTCCACGTTGATGGTGGAAACCTCAGGGCCCTTCGAGCCCTGGACGACGCTCATTCGCACCGACTGGCCTTCCTGCAGCGGAGAAATTCCCGCCGCTTCCAGCGCCGTGGCATGCACGAACACGTCCTTTCCGCCGCTCTCCGGGCTGATGAAGCCGAAGCCCTTGGTGGCGTTGTACCATTTCACAATCCCGGTCATTTCCACCGCCGGCCCGGAAGCCTGCGGGCGCGGAGCGCGGGGCGCACGCGGCCGGTCGAAACCACCACCGCCGCCGCCAGCACCAAAACCACCGCTGCGCGGCGGGGGCGCGTCACCCTCGGTCACGGAAATCACCTGGTCAACCTGGCGGCCCTTGTGATTCGTGCCGACACGAATCTGCAGGACAGAACCTGGCGTTACGGATTGAAAGCCGGCGCTTTGCAGGGAATTGGCGTGCAGAAACACATCCCCCGAGCCGTCAGCCATTTCAACGAAGCCAAAACCCTTCTCGGGGTTATACCATTTCACCGTAGCCTTGGCCTCCGGTGCGGTAGAAGTTGCGCCGAATCCCGAGAAAGCCGGAGGGAAAGAGGGCGCATTGCCATAAAAATTGTCGTCGTCAAAACCACGGCGGCGGCTTTGCCGCTGGCGGTCATTCTTCGGGGGTCGCACTATAAAAACTGTCCTCTAAAAGACTTTCGGGGCACCGGGCTCTAGCCAAGCAAAAACAGCATAGGCCACGCTGTGGCGGCCTTCAATCCCGAAATGCTGCTCCAACGCAAGCATTTCAGCTAAAATAGCTGCCATTTTTACGATTCTCGACCCAAATACGCATGAATATGCGCCGCTGCACGGCTGCACGGCTAATCCACCGCTTGTTGCCTGGCGCCCCAGCCCCTAAGAGCCGCTCATGCCCTTCCCCGATACCAATCCCAGCCTCGCCAAAGCTCTCGCTCAGCGCGGCTATGCCGACCCCACCTCCGTACAAAGCGCAGTCCTCACGCCGGAAGCTGACGGGCGTGACCTGCTCGTATCTGCCCAAACCGGCTCCGGGAAGACCGTCGCATTCGGCCTTGCTTTAGCGGGTAGCATCCTCGGCGAGTCCGCGTCGATGCCAGCCACGCACGCGCCTCTGGTGCTGGTGATCGCCCCTACCCGTGAGCTTGCGCTTCAAGTGCATGCCGAATTGACCTGGCTTTACGAATTCACCGGCGCCCGGATCCTGTCCTGCGTCGGCGGGATGGACGCACGACGCGAGGCGCGCCTCCTGGCCGGCGGGTGCCATTTCGTGGTTGGCACGCCGGGCCGTCTGAAAGACCATATCGAGCGCGGCAATCTGCGCCTCGACGAGCTGGAAGCCGTGGTGCTCGACGAAGCCGACGAAATGCTCGATCTCGGCTTCCGGGAAGAACTCGAATTCATTCTCGGCGCGGCGCCGGCCTCCCGCCGCACCTTGCTGTTTTCAGCCACTATCGCGCGCGACATCGCGGCACTTGCCCGAACCTATCAGCAAAATGCCCTGCGTATCGACACCGTCGCCGCCAATCAGCCGCATGCTGATATCGAGTATCGCGCCGTCCGCGCCGCCGGCCACGAACTCGAGGCCGCGCTGGTCAATATATTAAGAGCGCAGGATAGCCGGGCGCTGGTTTTCTGCGCCACCCGGGATACTGTGCGCACGCTTCACGCCAACCTTGTCGCCCGGGGTTTCACCGCGGCAGCCTTGTCGGGAGAACTCTCCCAGGCTGAGCGTAACGCCGCCCTGTCCGCGCTGCGCGACGGGCGGGCCCAGGTCTGCATCGCAACAGACGTCGCCGCGCGGGGTTTGGATTTGCCGG
>JAGWOU010000074.1 GCA_028870815.1 Rhodospirillales bacterium
TGGATCAGCTTGGCCTCGTCATTCCCGAAGCCATAGCTTTCATTCAGGATTCTCTCGTCGTGCTTGCGGAACAATTCGATGGCGTGCCGGGTTTGCTCCTCGGGAATTTCCAGCTCATCCAGAACGATTTCGGTCAATCGCAGGGAGGAGAAAAACGTCTCGCGCACGAACAAGTCAACGCCTGCCCCCATCAGCAGATGTACGTGGTGGCGGTTGCGCGCCCTGGCCACCACCCGCAGCTGTGGAAATTTACGCCGCACCATTTCCGCCACGGCCACCCCGGCCGTCATGTCATCCAGCGCAATCACCAGCACCTTCGCGCTTTCCGCGCCGGCGGAGCGCATCACCTCCTCGCGCGCCGGGTCTCCATAAAATACTTTCACGCCGAAGCGGCGAACGAAATCCACCTGGGATGAGCTGCGGTCCAAGGCCGTGTAGCGGATATTCTGCATCGCCAGCACGCGCCCGACAATCTGCCCCACGCGCCCGAACCCGCAGATGATCACCGGGGCGGATTGCGTGTCCTCGAACTTGTCGAACGGGCGCTGCTTCTTCTTTGCTTCCAGCTTCGGCATCACGAAGCGTTCCGATCCGGCGAACAGGATCGGCGCCACCATCATTGAGAGCGCCACCACCAGCGTGGCCTCCGCCGCCAGAGCTTTGTCCAGCGTGCCCGCCGCCACCGCCGCCGCGAACAGCACAAAGCTGAATTCGCTGCCCTCCGGCAGGGCTAGGGCAAAGCGCAGGGCCGCGCCGGACAGGCGGCGGCGCAGATAGCTGACCACGTAGGCAATGCCCGCTTTCACCACGGAAAGCCCAATTACCAGGAGCAGAATTTCCAGCGGCCTGTGCTCCAGCAGCCCCAGGTCGACGGACATACCGACGGAGATGAAGAAGAACCCCAGCAACAGCCCCTCGAAGGGCTCGATGTCAGCCTGCAACTCGTGGCGGTATTCCGAATCCGAAACCATCACACCGGCCAGGAATGCGCCCAGCGAGGCCGAGAGCCCCGCCCAGTGCGCCAGCGCCGCCGTACCCACCACCAGAAGCAGCGCAGTGGCGGTGAATACTTCCGGCACTTTGGCTGCCGCCACCATGCGGAACACATAAGGCACCAGCAGATAGCCGCCCGCCAGAATGGCCGCCACCACGGCCGCCCCCCGCGCCACCGCCACCCAGGAGAAATGTTCCGTGTCGCCGCCTGCCAAAATGGGCAGCAGGGCCAGCACCGGAATCGCCGCCATGTCCTGGAACAGCAGCACGGCAAAGGCGTCGCGCCCCGGTATGGTGGGCAGCAGATTGCGTTCAGACAGCAACGGCAAGGTGATGGCGGTGGAAGACAGCGCCAGCCCGATGCCCAGCACCACAGCATCGCGCAGCGGCACGCCAAACAGCATCAAAATGCCAGCCAGCACCAGGGAGGTAGGCACCATCTGCCCCAGCCCGAGCCCGAACACCGCTTTGCGCAGCACCCATAAACGATGCGGCCGCAGTTCCAGCCCGATCAGGAACAGCAGCATGGTCACGCCGAGTTCCGACACATCGCTGATCTCGTTCACATTGGTCACCAGCCCCAGCACGGAAGGGCCGATGACCACCCCCGCGGCGAGGTAGCCAAGGATGCTGCCGAGCCCGGCGTAACGGGAAAGCGGCACGGCCAGTACGATGGCGGCCAGAAGAATGAGCAGAGTGAGGAACATGCTCTGTTCCTTAAAGGAAAATCGCGGTCTGCGTGTTAAATATCAAACATTATAAGTGTTTAGCACTCGTATAGGCGCGTAAGCCCTACCGCCCCATGGCCGCTAGCATGAAACGCTGCTTCAGGCGCGGCATGCGCTCCACCGCCGCCAGGCCGAGGTCCCGCACCAGCCGCACCGGCGGGGAGTTGTTGGAGAACAGCCGGTCCAGAACGTCCATGCCCAGCAGCATCGCCATGTTGATGGGCCGTTGCTTCGCCTGATAGGCGCGCAGCACGGACTCCGCCCCGGGGTCTTCCGCGGCACCCGCCAGATCCAGCAGCACAGCGGCATCCCGCAGGCCCAAATTCAAGCCCTGGCCCGCGATGGGGTGCACGCCATGCGCTGCATCTCCGGCCAAGGCCAGCCGCGTGTCGTAATAACGCGCCGCGTACATGGCATAGAGCGGGTAGAGCCAGCGCCGCCCGGCCAGTTCCAGCCGCCCCAGCCGGTTGCCTAGCCGCGCCTGCACGGCCCGCAGCAGTCCGGCATCGTCCATGCCATAGAGCAGCTTCGCGTTGGTATCGCTTTCGGTGAACACGATGGCGGAAATGTTGGGGTATTCCGCCGTGCCGGTCATCGGCAGCACCGCGAACGGCCCGCCGGGCAGGAAATGTTCCAGCGCCACGTTCTTGTGCGGCACCTCATGCGCCACGGCAAAAATCACCGCCGTCTGTTTGTAGGGCAGGCGGGTGACGCTGATGCCTGCCTGATTGCGCAGCGGCGATTGCCGGCCTTCCGCCGCCACCACCAGCTTCGCCTCGAACCGTTCATCCGCCACCTGCACAATGGCGCTCTCCGCATGGCGGCTCACCAAAGCCTCCGCCGGGGCGCGGACAATCACGTTTGATTCCGCCAACGCCGCATTCAGCGCCACGCGCACGGAGCGCGCCTCGATGATCCAGCCGAACGGGTCGTCGCCCACGGCTTTATGGTCAAAATGCAGTTTCAGGGGCGAGGGCGCGCGGCCCGGTTTGCCGTCCGTCACGTCGATATCCAGAATCGGGCAAGGCGCGAAGGGCAGGCGTTCCCACAACCCGGCCTCTTGCAGCAGGGGCTTGCACCCATGCGCGATGGCATAGGCGCGCCCGTCGAAATCCGGGTTCTCCATGGGCTTCAGATCGGCCTTGTCGACCAGGAGAACCTTGCGGCCCCGTGCCGCCAAGGCCAGAGCCAGAGTGCCGCCCACCGGGCCGGCGCCCACCACCGCGATATCGCATGCTTGCGTCATGCGCCTAGCCTGCCAGAGTTTCGCGCCGCCGGAAACACCACCGGCTGAAACGCAAGACGGCGCCCATGAAGGGCGCCGTCCATGTAGGCCAATGGCGGGGGTTAGTCGCCCAGGACCGGGACTTTCTGGCCGTCGGCGTAAATCGCGTAGGCTTCCTCGCCATGCACCGCGTCGTCACCGATCAGCAGCGTTTCATCATCCATGCGCAGCTTCACGAACAGGCCGATGACTTTCAGCAGAATAAAGGTGCCGACGATGTTATAGACGATGATGAACGCGGCGCCGTAAATCTGCAGCATGAACTGATGGAAGTCGCCGTAGAACAAGCCGGTCACGGAGACGGCGTCGTTCTTGGTGCCATACCATTCAATCATCTTGGGGTCAGCGAGGAGGCCGACACCCAGGCCGCCGACGATCGCCGCCACACCGTGCGTGTGGATCACGCCCAGCACGTCATCCACCTTGCGCATGGCGCTGGTTTTGCCGAGCCAGTTCCAGGTCATCCAGGGCAGTGCCGCAGCGGCGATGCCAATGATGATGGCGCCGGTGCCATTCACGTAACCGGCGGCGGGGGTGATGGCGACGAGGCCGGTGATCATGCCGTTCACCGCACCCAGGATGGAGGGCTTGCCATAGGCCAGCACGTCCATCAGCGTCCAGGTGAGCAGCGCGGCGGCGGTGGCGGTGTGGGTGTTCAGCACGCCCACGCCGGCATCGGCATTTGCTGTGAACGGATCGCCGCCATTGAAGCCGGACCAGCCAAGCCAGAGCAGGCCGGCGCCGGCCATGGTGATCAGCAGATTATTCGGCTGGAAGCTTTCACGGTCGCGCGGCAGGCGCGGGCCGATGATCGCCGCGGCGGTGAAGCCGGAAACGGCGGAAGCCAGATGGATGACGTAACCACCGGAATAATCGATGACACCCGCGGCGTCCTTATAGCCAAGCCAGGCGCCAAGGCCTGAAAGCCAGCCACCGCCCCACAATGAATAAGCGCCGACGGAATAGATAAACGTCGTCCAGAGCGGTACGAAAATCATCCAGGCCTTGAAGCTGACACGGCCAAGTATCGAGCCGAGCAGGATGATCGGCGTGATAGCGGCGAACACAAACTGGAAGTACACCATCGTGGCCTGGCCATAGCCAAGGGCTGGCATGGCGGCGGCGGCGGAGGGGATGATCGCCTCTTTCTCCATATTGTAGGCGGAGGTGGTCGGGTCGAGATGCCCGACGAAAGGCCCAAGGCCGAATGGCAGGTTCAACCATGGTTTGCCGAAGGACATGTTGTAGGCCCACAGCACCCAGGCGATTAGAACCGCCGAGAAGGCATAAAACACCATGAAGGCCGAGTTAACGGCCCATTTTTTCTTAACTGCACCGCCATAGAGCAGCGCCAGGCCCGGAATGCTCATTATGCCGACAAAAGTGGCGGCGGTAAGCTGCCAGGCGTTGTCTCCTGTATCCAGCCAGTTGCCTGGCAAAGCTTGTACGATTGTCATTGTTGCGTCTCCATGCGTCCCAGCCAAAGTCAGTTGCACATGGCGCCACGCCACAATGTTTCGCGCGGCATCCGTGAAAAATTCAAGCATGTTTTGTGCCATGACTTACGGGCCATTCACGGTTCAGCCCAAAGCGCGAAATCACGCTGCCGCACCGCCCAAAAAGGCCGGGTTTCGCAAAGCCGCCGCTTAAAATTGCAGCAAAAAACAAGGTAATGGACTTGTTTCACCGGCAATATGGCGGTGCGCGCGGGCCGGGATCGAGGGGCGTTCGCATATCTTTCTGGAACATTTGCACATTTTTTATGCAAAAATGTTTCGCAACGTGTGCCATTGCTGTGGCCAGAATTTTAGCGCGCCGCCACCACGCCGCGTTTGAGCGGATAAAATTTCTGAAAGATTTTGTTTTTTCGGATGGCATGCTCCTTGCTTCGTTATCTGCGCTTGTAACGCACTGAGCTTTCATGATCACGCGCTGCCGGCCTGTTCGGGCTCCGGGCCGTCAAGGCAACGCAATGAGGAACGAGGACTTGATGACGAAAAGATCCCTTTTAGGCGTGCCTGTAGGCCTCGGCCTGACAGCGTTCGGCTGCGCGCCCGCCATGGCGCAGACCGCTGCCCCGACCCTTAACTCGGGCGACACCGCCTGGATGCTGACCTCTTCCGCCCTCGTGCTGATGATGACGGTGCCAGGGCTGGCCTTGTATTACGCTGGCCTGCTGCGGAAGAAGAACATGCTCGCCATGCTGATGCAGTGCTTCTTTACCACGGCGCTGGTCACCGTCCTGTGGTGCATCGTTGGTTACAGCCTGGCGTTTACCGCCGGTTCCGGCCCGCTGGCGCCGCTGTTCGGTGGCTTCTCCCGCGTGATGCTGATGGGAACGGGGCTGAACGGCCTCTCCGGCACCATTCCCGAAACGGTGTTCGCCTTCTTCCAGTGCACCTTCGCCATCATCACCCCGGCCCTGTTCCTGGGCGGCCCGGCTGACCGCCTGAAGTTCTCCTCCTCCATGGTGTTTGTCGGCATCTGGCTGCTCGCGGTGTACTGCCCGATCGCGCACATGGTCTGGGGTCCTGGCGGCTTCCTGGCCAATCTGGGCGTGCTGGACTTCGCCGGCGGCACCGTCGTGCATATCGACAGCGCCGTGCCCGGCCTGATCGCCGCGATCATGGTTGGCAAGCGCGGAGGTTATGGTCGTGACAACATGGCGCCCGCCAACATGGCTTACACCATGATCGGCGCCTCCCTGCTGTGGGTTGGCTGGTTCGGCTTCAATGCTGGTTCCGCCCTCACCGCCGGTGGTCTGGCAGGTATGGCCGCCATCAACACCCAGCTCGCCACCTCTGCCGCTGTCCTCTCCTGGGTGATCGTGGAATGGATGGTGAAGGGTAAGCCCAGCATGCTTGGTGGCGTTTCCGGCGCCGTTGCCGGTCTTGTTGCCATCACCCCTGCTTGCGGCTTCGTTGGGGTTGGCGGTGCGCTGGTCATCGGCCTGGCCGCGGGCGTGGTCTGCTTCTGGGGCGTCACCGGCTTCAAGGGCATGTTCGGCTATGACGACGCGCTGGACGTCTGGGGCGTGCATGGCCTCGGCGGCATCCTGGGCGCGCTGCTTACCGGCGTGTTCGCGCTGAAGGCTGTTGGTGGCCACTCCGGCCTGATCGAGGGCAACCCGGGTCAGGTTCTCATCCAGCTCGAGGGCATCATCACCACCATCGTGTACGATGCCGTCGTCAGCTATGTCATCCTCAAGCTGATCGATCTCACCATGGGCCTGCGGGTTACCAAGGAAGACGAGATCGAGGGGCTCGACATCACCCAGCATGGCGAGGTTGTCTCCCACGGTTAAACCGGTCCCGTAGGATCGCTTCTGAACCCTCCCGGCACCCGCCGGGAGGGTTTTTTCTTGCCCGCGCCGCCAGGGCGCCCCGAGATGGATCGCAGCCATGCGCGCTACGTTGGGCGGGGTACCGCCGCTGCAGCCCTGCTTCTTGCACCGCCGGGTTGATGACAGGCACGTGTAGTATTATGCACGCGCCGATTACCAAGCGTGCGATCAGTCTGGGTGGAGCTGGGCTCGGCGAAACCCGGGCGTATATCGCCCGCGCAACCTGTGAGAGGGGGAGGCACGGTTCAGGCCCGGCCGGGTGGCTGAGGTGGATTGGATCGTATCTGCTCTGAGGATTGGCGGAAGATGGCGAGCATTGCGGATTCGAGGAACGAGGCGGCGCTGAGGCGCCAGGCGGAACTCCTGGCCCAGCAGCCCGGCGAGGACCGGGTGATGGCGAATGCCATCAGGGCCTTGGCGATTGACGCGGTAGAGGCCGCCAAGTCCGGCCATCCCGGGATGCCGATGGGCATGGCCGATGCCGCCACCGTGCTCTATCGCAAGTTCCTGAAATTCGACGCCGCCGCGCCGGATTGGTTCGACCGCGACCGTTTCGTGCTCTCCGCCGGGCATGGCTCCATGCTGCTCTACGCGCTGCTTCACCTCACCGGCCATGAGGGCATGGGCATCGAGCAGCTCAAGACCTTCCGCCAGTTGCATTCCCGCGCCGCCGGGCACCCCGAATACCATGAGCATCCCGCCATTGAGATGACCACCGGCCCGCTCGGCCAGGGCTTCGCCACCTCTGTCGGCATGGCGTTGGCTGAACGGATGCTGGCCGCCAAGTTCGGCAAGTCGCTGGTTGATCACCGCACCTGGGTTGTCGCCGGGGATGGCTGCCTGATGGAAGGCGTCTCGCATGAGGCCGCCGCGCTGGCGGGCCATCTGAAGCTGAACAAGCTGACGGTGCTGTGGGACGATAACTCCATCTCCATCGACGGTTCCACCAGCATGTCCACCTCGGAGGATACGCTGAAGCGTTTCGCCGCCTATGGCTGGGCCACCCGCCGCATCGACGGCCATAATGTCGAGGAACTGGCCGCCGCCCTGGCCTTCGCGCAGAAATCCGCCAAGCCCACCATCATCGCCTGCAAGACCATCATCGGCTTTGGTGCCC
>JAGWOU010000075.1 GCA_028870815.1 Rhodospirillales bacterium
GAAATTCATGGACGCTGCCCCGGTGCAAATTGGCGGGATTGACTGCATCGTCACCCGCTCCGGCTACACGGGGGAAGATGGGTTCGAGATCGGCTGCGCCGGTTTCGACGGCGAAGCCCTGGCCGAGCTGCTGCTGGCCCGTGGCGCCACCCCCGCCGGGTTGGGGGCGCGCGACTCGCTGCGGCTGGAGGCCGGGCTCTGCCTTTATGGCAACGACATTGACGAAACCACCAACCCCATGGCTGCAGGGCTGGGCTTCGCGCTTTCCAAAAAGCGCCTGGCCGAGGGGCATTTTCTGGGCGCGGCGGCGGTGCAAAAGGCGCTGGCCGAAGGCACTGCGGAAAATTTGGTGGGCATTAAGCTGGAAGGCCGGGCGCCCGCCCGCGCCGGGGCCGAGATAAGGCTGCCGGGAGGCGAAGCGGTTGGCCGCGTTACCTCCGGCGTATTTTCTCCCACGCTGAATACGCCCATCGCCCTCGGCTATGTCCGTAGTGATTGCGCCAAACTTGGCACCGCGCTCGAATTGATCGTGCGCGACAAGCCGCTCTCCGGGCAGGTCACGTCTCTGCCCTTCGTTCCTCATAACTATGTCCGCTGAAAGGAAGGCTTCCATGGCTCAGATTTTTTACTCCAAGGATCATGAATGGGTGTCTGTGGGCGCGGACGGCCTGGCCACCATAGGCATTACCGACCATGCGCAAGCTGCGCTGGGCGATATTGTGTTCGTGGAACTGCCGGAGCCAGGCCGCAACGTGGCCAAGGGCGAGGCCTGCGCGGTGGTGGAGAGCGTGAAGGCGGCGTCCGACGTGTATGCCCCGCTGACCGGCACGGTGGCGGAGGTGAATCAGACCATCGTCGATGAGCCCGCCAAGGTGAATGCGGAAGCCGAGACCAGCGGCTGGTTCTTCAAGCTGCGCCTGGATGACCCGGCCTCCCTGACCGAGCTGCTGGACCGCGCGGGCTATGACGAATTTCTGGGGACCTTGGCGTGAACGCATTAGCAGAGCTGGCCGCCCTTGAGCGGCCGGACAGTTTCGTCGCCCGCCATATCGGGCCGGACGAGGCGCAGATCGAGGCTATGTTGAAGGTGGTCGGCGCGCCGAGCCTGGAGGGGCTGATTGCCGAGACCATCCCTGAGAGCATCCGCACCAACGCGGCCCTGGCCTTGCCGGAGGCGGAGGACGAGGCCGCCGTGCTGGGCCGGCTGCGGGGCCTAGCCAGCCGCAATGTGGTGAAGAAATCGCTCATCGGGCTGGGCTATCACGGCACCGTCACCCCGCCCGTGATAAGCCGCAATGTGCTGGAGAATCCGGGGTGGTACACGGCCTATACGCCCTATCAGGCGGAGATTTCCCAAGGGCGGCTGGAAGCCATTCTGAACTTCCAGACCATGGTTGCCTCGCTCACCGGCATGGAAATCGCCAATGCCTCGCTGCTGGACGAGGCGACGGCGGCGGCGGAAGGTGTCGCCATGGCCTTCGCCATGCACAAGGCGGGCAGCAAGGTGATTGCGATTGCCCGGGACGTGCATCCGCAGACCCGCGCCGTGATCGCCACCCGCGCCTGGCCGCATGGCTGGGAGATTGTGGATGTGGCGCCGGGCGATATCGAGGCGATTGTCGGGGCGAAGCCCTTCGCGCTGGTGCTGAACTATCCGGGCTCCACCGGAGCGGTGCGGGACATTTCCGCCGAGACTGCCGCCGCCAAGGTGGCCGGGGCGATGAGCATTGTCTGTGCGGATTTGCTGGCGCTGGCGCTGCTCACCCCGCCGGGGGAAATGGGTGCGGATATCGCCGTGGGCTCCGCCCAGCGTTTTGGCGTGCCGATGGGCCTTGGCGGCCCGCATGCCGGGTTCTTCGCCACCAAGGACGCATTCAAGCGCGCTATGCCCGGGCGCCTGGTGGGCGTTTCCGTGGATGCGGCCGGCCGGCCGGCCATGCGCCTCGCCTTGCAGACGCGCGAGCAGCATATCCGCCGCGAGAAGGCCACCAGCAATATCTGCACCGCCCAGGTGCTGCTGGCGGTGATGGCCGGGCTTTACGCCGTCTGGCATGGGCCGGAGGGGCTGAAGAATATTGCCCGCCGGGTGAATTTACAGGCGCGGCTGCTGGCCGAGGCGGCGCGCAAGGCCGGGTTCAGCCTGCGCCACGACGCGTTCTTCGACACACTGGCCATTGAGGCCGGGCCCAAGGCAGCCGCGCTTTGCCAAGCGGCCGAGCAGGCCGGGTTCAATCTGCGCCGGATTGACGAGACCGGCATCGGCATTGCGCTGGATGAGACGGTCACGCGGCCTGAGTTGGAAGCCCTGGCCGGGCTGTTCGGGGTGAAGCTGGCCGAGGCGCAACTTTCCATCCCCGAAAAACTGGCCCGCCAGAGCGGATTCTGCACAGAGGAAGTATTCAGCGCCCATCACTCCGAGCATCTCATGCTGCGCTATCTCAAGCGGCTTGAGGATAAGGACGTGGCGCTCAACCGCTCCATGATCCCGCTCGGCTCCTGCACGATGAAGCTGAACGCGGCCGTGGAGATGGCGGCGATCACCTGGCCGGAATTTGCCAGCATCCATCCCTTTGCGCCGGAGGGGCAGACGCAAGGGTTCAAGCAACTCATCGACGAGTTGGCGGCGCTGTTGTGCGAGGTGACGGGCTTCGCGGCGGTGTCCTTGCAGCCGAACTCGGGTGCGCAGGGCGAATATGCCGGGCTGCTGGCCATCCGCGCCTTTCATGAGGCGCGGGGCGAGGGAGCACGGAATATCTGCCTGATCCCGGCTTCCGCCCACGGCACCAACCCGGCCTCCGCCGCCATGGCGGGCTACAAGGTTGTGGTGGTGGCCTGCGACAAGAACGGCAATGTGGACGTGGCCGATTTGCGCAAGAAGGTGGAGGAGCATGGCGAGCGCCTGGCCGCGCTGATGATCACCTATCCCAGCACCCATGGCGTGTATGAAACGGCGATCCGCGATATCTGCCAGGCCGTGCATGCGGCGGGCGGGCAGGTCTATATGGATGGCGCCAATATGAACGCCCAGGTGGGGCTGACCAGCCCGGCCAATATCGGCGCGGATGTTTGCCACCTTAATCTGCACAAGACCTTCTGTATTCCGCATGGCGGCGGCGGGCCGGGCGTGGGGCCCATTGGCGTGGCGGCGCATCTGGCGCCGCATCTGCCTACCCACCCCTTGCGCGCGGATGCCGGGCCCGCCACCGGTTTCGGCCCGGTTTCGGCAGCACCCTTCGGTTCGGCGCTGATCCTGCCGATTCCCTATGCTTATATAAGGCTGATGGGCCCGGCGGGGATTACCCGCGCCACCAAGGCGGCGATCTTGAACGCCAACTACATCGCCAAACGGCTGGAGGGGGCTTACCCCATCCTGTACCGGGGCGAGCAGGGGCGGGTGGCGCATGAATGCATCGTCGATTGCCGGGGCTTTGCCGCCAGTTCCGGTGTGCAGGTGGAGGACATCGCCAAGCGCCTCGCCGATTACGGGTTCCATGCGCCTACAATGTCCTGGCCGGTGGCGGGAACCTTGATGATCGAGCCCACAGAGAGCGAGGACAAGGGCGAGCTGGACCGGTTTTGCGACGCCATGCTGGGCATTGCGGCGGAGATCGCGCAGATCGCCTCAGGGGATTTGCCGAAGGACGACAATCCGCTGAAAAACGCGCCGCATACCGCCGCCGAGGTGATGGCGGAGGATTGGGTGCATGCCTATTCCCGGCAGGTTGCGGCCTTTCCTCTGCCTTATGTGGCCGCGCAGAAATACTGGCCGCCGGTGAAGCGGGTGGACAATGTGTATGGCGACCGCAACCTCGTATGCTCCTGCGCGCCGCTGGAGGCCTACCTGGAGGCGGCGGAGTAACAAAAAATAACCTGCCTAAGCCTTTAAGCTTTCGTGAAAAGCACCTGCTCCGCACACGCGGGGCAGGTGTAAATTTTTTTCAGGCCCAACATAAAAATATCACTTGCATCAGGGGGGGTATGGCCCCATAAGCCCCCCCCACTGGCCCAGGGGGGCGCAGCGCGGTGCTGCGTTCTACAGGCTGTCTACTAGTTAGGGGGTTCGCAATGAACGCACTTGCCCGACTGGGGATGGTCTCGGAGTCTCCGAGCGAAAACCAGACGATTTCTCCGCTCTCCCAGGAGCCGCAGAAGGACTATTACGTTGAGAAAGACGGCGTGAAATATGCCGGCATGCACCTCATCATCGATTTGTGGGGCGCATCAAATCTCGACAGCCCGGAGCTGATCGACCAGACGCTGTGCGATGGCGCGCGTGCGGCTGGCGCCACGATCCTGCATCACCATTTCCACCATTTCGAGCCGAATGGCGGCGTTTCTGGTGTTGTGGTGCTGGCGGAAAGCCATATCTCCATCCATAGCTGGCCCGAGCGCAACTTTGCGGCTCTCGACGTGTTCATGTGCGGTTGCTGCGACCCGTACAAACTAATTCCCTTCCTTAAGGAAGCGTTCACCCCGAGCCATATTCAGGTGAACGAGCAGAAGCGCGGCCTGATCGCGTAACCGGGCCACGGCGATGGCGCCGTGCCCTTTCCCTTTTCAGTGAGATGCAGACGGAGGGTCGGCTTTGCCAACGCTCCGTTTGGCGCGAATATGGAGTGTTGCCCATGGCCGAGACCTGGTTGAACGAAACGCTTTACCCCGATTGGGGCCAGCGCTTTAAAACCGCGCGCGAGCTGGCGCGTGTGAAAAGCGACTTTCAGGACATTGGGGTTTTTGAAACCACCAGCCATGGCCGGGTGCTGACGCTGGATGGCGTGATTCAGATCACCGAACGAGACGAGTTCGTGTATCAGGAAATGCTCACCCATGTGCCATTGCTGGCGCATGGCAATGCCAAGGACGTGCTGATTATCGGCGCGGGCGATGGCGGCGTGCTGAAGCATGTGCTGATGCACAAGGGCGTTGAGCGCGCCGTGATGGCGGAAATCGACGGTGAGGTGATCCGCCTCTCCAAGGAGTTCCTGCCCGGCATTGGCGGCGATGCCTGGACCAACCCGCGCGCGGAAGTGATCGTGGGCGACGGCATCGATTTCGTGAAGAAGGCGCCGACGGGGTCTTTCGACGTGATCATCGTGGATTCCACCGACCCGATCGGCGTGGGTGAAGTTTTGTTCACTGACGATTTCTACGAGAACGCGGCGCGTATTCTGCGCGATGACGGGTTGATCGTGAATCAATGTGGCGTGCCCTTCATGCAGGCGGATGAGCTGTATGAAACCTCTGTGCGGCGCAAGAAGTTTTTCCCGTTCGTTTCTGCCTACATCGCCGCTGTGCCGACTTATGTGGGCGGCTACATGACGTTGGGCTGGGCCGGCAAGAACCCGGCGCAGACTGAGGTGAGCGTCGAGGAGATTACAAAGCGCGCCGAGGCGGCGGGCGATATCATCGCCAAGAGCGAGTATTGGAGCCCACGCGTGCATGTGGCGAGCTTTTGGCTGCCGCCTTACATCGCCAAGCATCTCCCCTGATTTTTTAAGAGGCCGGCGGAAACGCCGGCTTTTTTATGCTTTGCTCAGCGCCATGCCGGGCTTTTTCATTTCATCCGCGGCACGCCACAGATAAAGCGCGGCCTGGGTGCGGTAAGGCGCATAGGCTTTGCCGATTTCGGCGAAGGCTTTTGGTTTTGGCTGCGCCTCCAGCCCGTGCAGCAGCCGGTAACCCTCGCGCACACCGAAATCATCCACCGGAAACACATCCGGCCGGCGCAGCGTGAAGATCAGCAGCATCTCCACCGTCCAGCGGCCAACCCCACGTATTGAGGTTAATCGTTCGATGAGCGTCTCATCCGAAAGCCGCAAGGCGCGGGCGCGGGTGGGAATGGTGCCGTCTGCCGCTTTCGCCGCCACATCACGGATCGCCGCCATTTTGGAGGCTGAGAAGCCACAGGCCCGCAGCGCTTCGTCGGACAGGGCAAGCAGCGTGGGCGGATCAGGGAGATCGTCGCCGCATGAGGCTTTCAGCCGGCCAAGAATGGCCAGCGCCGCATTGGCGTGCAGCTGCTGATGCGCAACGGCTGACAGCAGGGCAGGGTAAAGCTCGGAATGCTCGCGTTTCCGGGGCTTTAACGGACCCACGCGCGCGATGAGTTTGCCCAGGCGGGGATCGGCTTTGGAAAGATGCCGGGCGGGAATGTCCATGCCGCAGTTTTGCAGCAGCCGGTAAGCCGGGCAAGATCGGAACTGTTGCGGTATTTTAATTTGGCCGTTTTTGCGCCGCAATGACGCCGCAAAAAACCCGGACCATATTGGCTTATGTAGTATCGCCGCCGTCGCGGCTGAGGAAATTGAAAGATGAGACACACAACCGGCTTCAAGGCAATTGCCAACTTGCGCCGTGCCGCCGTGTTGGCGCTGGCTGCTACGGGGCTTGCGGGCTGCGTTTATTATCCGGCCGGCTATGGCCATGGCCGTGGTGGCTATTACGCTCCTGCGGTTACCGTGGTGCCGCCACCGATTGTTTTTGGCGGGTGGTGGGGTGATGACGATGACTGACGTGGTTACTGGCTGGCCCAGACGATCCGATGCATCCAGAGAATTTCCCGGGCCTGAAAGCGCAGATCTGGGAATTCCGGGTTGAGGCTGCCGAGTTCGATGCGCCCGGCGGTGCGGCGCAGCAGCAGTTTGGCCATTACCGCGCCATCCTTGCTGCGGGAGACGACCCTGTCGCCCTGCCGCACCGGCGCCGCCGGAGAGACGATGATGGTGTCGCCCGGGCGGTAAACCGGCTGCATCGAGTCGCCATTTATGCTGAGCGCATAGGCGTTCGCATCCGCCACGCTTGGCAATTCCACTTCGTCCCACCCGGCCCCGGCCGGATAGCCGCCATCATCGAAAAAACCCTCGGCCCCGGCTTGCGCCATGCCAATAAGCGGCAAGCGGGTGCGGCCCTTTAGCCGTGCCTCGGGCATGGCGCGCGCACCATTCACCAAGGCCGAGAAATCCTCCAGCCGCGCGCCGGTCACCGTAAGAATTTTTGCGATGCTTTCGGTCGAGGGCCAGCGCATTTTGCCGTCGCTGGTGCGGCGCTTGGATGGGTTGAAACTCGTGGGGTCGAGCCCGGCCTGGCGTGCCAGTGCCGAGGGCGAGAGGCCCCGTTCCGCCGCCAAGGTGTCGATCGCCCGCCAGATGTCGTCATGCCGCATGGCAACAACCATCAATCGTTTAAGTACAAAAATCTAACGGGATTTCTTGAGAATAGAAAGGATAAAATAGGAATTTTATCCGATCTTTTTGCTGGCAGCTGCATTTTGTTCTTGTTTTGTTCAATTCATAGGAATAGAAACGCAATTATATACTTGACTGAACAATAGCATTTATTGCTGTTAGCTGCAAACGTCAAAAATCGGCGGAGACTCGCCGTCAAGATACATACTTAGTATTGATAACCGGAAAAACTACACGTCGCGCACGCTTTATATTGCGGCGCA